>NZ_CP142685.1:1762500-1960000 GCF_045689735.1 Halothiobacillus sp. DCM-1 | reverse complement strand
GCGGGGAACTGAAACATCTAAGTACCTGCAGGAAAAGAAATCAACCGAGATTCCCCTAGTAGCGGCGAGCGAACGGGGACCAGCCCTGAAGTGATTGAACGTTTAGCAGAACAGTCTGGAAAGTCTGGCGATACAGAGTGATAGCCTCGTATGCGGCAAGCCTCAATCATGATGACGAGTAGGGCGGGGCACGTGAAACCCTGTCTGAACATGGGGGGACCATCCTCCAAGGCTAAATACTACTTACCGACCGATAGTGAACCAGTACCGTGAGGGAAAGGCGAAAAGAACCCCGGCGAGGGGAGTGAAATAGAACCTGAAACCGTGTGCGTACAAGCAGTAGGAGCCCCTTTGTGGGGTGACTGCGTACCTTTTGTATAATGGGTCAGCGACTTAATGATCGTGGCAAGCTTAACCGAATAGGGGAGGCGTAGGGAAACCGAGTCTGAATAGGGCGACAGTCGCGGTCATTAGACCCGAAACCGGAGCGATCTATCCATGGCCAGGATGAAGGTTGGGTAAAACCAACTGGAGGTCCGAACCCACAAATGTTGAAAAATTTGGGGATGAGCTGTGGATCGGAGTGAAAGGCTAATCAAGCCCGGAGATAGCTGGTTCTCCTCGAAAGCTATTTAGGTAGCGCCTCGTATCTCACTCTCGGGGGTAGAGCACTGTTATGGCTAGGGGGTCATCCCGACTTACCAAACCATGGCAAACTCCGAATACCGAGAAGTGCAATTACGGGAGACAGACGGTGGGTGCTAACGTCCATCGTCAAGAGGGAAACAACCCAGACCGCCAGCTAAGGTCCCTAAATCTGTGCTAAGTGGGAAACGATGTGGGAAGGCATAGACAGCTAGGAGGTTGGCTTAGAAGCAGCCATCCTTTAAAGAAAGCGTAATAGCTCACTAGTCAAGTCGGCCTGCGCGGAAGATTTAACGGGGCTCAAGCACAGTACCGAAGCTGCGGATGCCGCAAGGCATGGTAGAGGAGCGTTCTGTAGGCCTGCGAAGGTGTGCTGTGAGGCATGCTGGAGGTATCAGAAGTGCGAATGCTGACATAAGTAACGATAATGCGAGTGAAAACCTCGCACGCCGAAAGTCCAAGGTTTCCTGCGCAACGTCAATCGGCGCAGGGTGAGTCGGCCCCTAAGGCGAGGCTGAGAAGCGTAGTCGATGGAAAGCGAGTTAATATTCTTGCACCATTCATAACTGCGATGGGGGGACGGAGAAGGTTAGGTTGGCCGGGCGTTGGTTGTCCCGGTTTAAGTGTGTAGGCAGATCCCTTAGGCAAATCCGGGGGGTTAATGCTGAGGCATGACGACGAGTCGCTACGGCGACGAAGTAACTGATACCCAGCTTCCAGGAAAAGCCTCTAAGCTTCAGGTTATGAATGACCGTACCCAAAACCGACACAGGTGGACAGGTCGAGAAGACCAAGGCGTTGAGAGAACTCGGGTGAAGGAACTAGGCAAAATAGCACCGTAACTTCGGGAGAAGGTGCGCCCCCGGTACGTGTAAGGACTTGCTCCTGAAGCGGAAGGGGGTTGCAGTGACCAGGCCGCTGCGACTGTTTAACAAAAACACAGCACTCTGCAAACTCGAAAGAGGACGTATAGGGTGTGACGCCTGCCCGGTGCCGGAAGGTTAATTGATGGGGTCAGCGCAAGCGAAGCTCTTGATCGAAGCCCCGGTAAACGGCGGCCGTAACTATAACGGTCCTAAGGTAGCGAAATTCCTTGTCGGGTAAGTTCCGACCCGCACGAATGGCGTAACGATGGCGGCGCTGTCTCCACCCGAGACTCAGTGAAATTGAAATCGCTGTGAAGATGCAGTGTACCCGCGGCTAGACGGAAAGACCCCGTGAACCTTTACTATAGCTTTGCACTGAACATTGAACCTGCTTGTGTAGGATAGGTGGGAGGCATTGAAACCCGGACGCTAGTTCGGGTGGAGCCGACCTTGAAATACCACCCTGGCATGTTCGGTGTTCTAACCTAGGTCCGTTATCCGGATCGGGGACAGTGTATGGTGGGTAGTTTGACTGGGGCGGTCTCCTCCGAAAGCGTAACAGAGGAGCACGAAGGTTGGCTAAGTACGGTCGGAAATCGTACGGTTAGTGTAAGAGCATAAGCCAGCTTGACTGTGAGACAGACACGTCGAACAGGGTCGAAAGACGGTTCTAGTGATCCGGTGGTTCTGTATGGAAGGGCCATCGCTCAACGGATAAAAGGTACTCCGGGGATAACAGGCTGATACTGCCCAAGAGTCCATATCGACGGCAGTGTTTGGCACCTCGATGTCGGCTCATCACATCCTGGGGCTGAAGCAGGTCCCAAGGGTATGGCTGTTCGCCATTTAAAGTGGTACGCGAGCTGGGTTCAGAACGTCGTGAGACAGTTCGGTCCCTATCTGCCGTGGGCGTTCGAGATTTGAGGGGAGCTGTCTTTAGTACGAGAGGACCGAGATGGACACACCTCTGGTGTTCCGGTTGTCACGCCAGTGGCACTGCCGGGTAGCTAAGTGTGGACGGGATAACCGCTGAAAGCATCTAAGCGGGAAGCCCACCCCAAGATGAGATCTCGCAGGGACCTTGAGTCCCCTGAAGGGCCGTTGAAGACCACAACGTTGATAGGCTGGGTGTGGAAGCGCAGTAATGCGTGCAGCTAACCAGTACTAATGACCCGTGCGGCTTGACCATATAACGCCAAAACAGCTTGGCAACACAAGATCTGTACTTGTCCTGCATTCACTCTCGGTAGCAACCGCTACCTAACCCATTCGCCTGGTGTCCATAGAGCAGTGGAACCACCTGTTCCCATCCCGAACACAGAAGTGAAACGCTGCATCGCCGATGATAGTGTGGGGTCTCCCCATGTGAAAGTAGGTCAACGCCAGGCTCCCATCCCTCAAAACCCCCGCCTCAACGGGGGTTTTGTTTTGCTGGTGATTTGGTATTGTCACCGTTGCTCGCAATGTGTGCGAGTGGAGCCAATTGAGGATTGTGATGATATGAAAGCATGGATTCTTGCGGGTGTTTTGAGCTTGTCAACGATGTATGGTATGGCCTTTGCGGCTGAGCAGTTAGTGGATATCAATACGGCGACAGCGGCTCAATTGGAGGCCGTGAAGGGCATTGGGCCTAAAATGGCTTCGGAAATTGTGAAATATCGTACCGAGCATCAAGGATTTAAATCGCTTGATGAGTTGAAGCAGGTTCGAGGTGTTGGGGACAAAACATTTATGAAATTGTCGCCGCATTTGACCGTGACCCCTCCCGCGACTAAATCGAAGAAATAGTTGTTGTTGCCCGGTGCCGCGTTCGTCTTAATCCAGTCCGGGCTTTCTGTTTGGGAGAGGCTTTCCAACGCGGCGGTGATTCAATTCGCTGGGTAAATCCGAGGATGGATTTATTCAGTGTTTCCCTCGGGCGGTCTGTTTTGTCTGCCTCACGAGCCTTGCGCCCTGTATTCGACTCGGGAATCTTTCCGATAATCCGCTTTTTTCCCCGATGTCTTTCCCCGTTCGATGATCGATTCGGCTTCCATTTGACGGTGTCCGCTCAAAGCCGACGACAAGCCGTGCTTGGCGCAAAATACTTTTCAGACACTATATGTTGTGCTTGTCTTTGCCTGCGTTGACTACCAATGGGTGTCATTTGGTTTATAAATCACTTTAGTGATGTGCTTTATCTTTATAAAAAGCTTGAACTTTTTTTCTTCTGGCGCAGAATGTCATCCGTTGGGCAGGTGGCGTGATTTCCCGCGACTTATGGTGAGGGTTTGGTTTGCTAGCGGCAGGAGGCGTGTCATGTTCGGTGATTCCGCATATCCTTGGAATCGGCGGCAATTTCTTGGTGCGGTGCTCGGCACCAGTACCGCCGTATTTGGTTTGATGGCACCCGAGCGGGTATTGGCTGCGCGGGCGGTCAGTGCCGTTGCGGTCACGCGACAGCCTGACTATACCCGCTATGTTTTTGAAATGAATGGGCCTGTGGATTACAGCAGTTTCATGCTGGAGCATCCGAGCCGTTTTGTATTGGATTTAACTCAGACGACCCTCGCCGCGCGGGATATTCCGCCAGCGCCCTCTCAGTCGGTCGTCAAGGAAGTCCGCAGCGGTATCCGTGAAGGTACTGGCTTGAGGTTGGTGTTTGATCTCAAAGCGCCTGTTAAGCCGCGATTGCTGTTGTTGCCGCCCAGTGATGGATTGGGGTACCGCTTGGTCGTCGATCTGCCGCACGATAAGGCCGCGCAGCTGGTGGCCGAACATCGCGAAGACCCCGAGAGCCGCCCTGCAGTGCAAAAGCGGGCTTCGGCTTTTCGAGATTTGGTTATTGCGATCGATCCGGGGCACGGTGGCAAGGATCCGGGTGCAATCGGGCATCGCGGTACCAAGGAAAAGCATATTGCGTTGGATATCGGTCGTCGTTTGCGGGATCTGGTGGCGGCAACGCCGGGTCTTCGCCCGGTGATGACCCGCGATTCGGATAAGTTCATCCATTTGCGTGGCCGCACGGCGATTGCGCGGAATGCGAAGGCAGATTTGTTTATTTCGGTTCATTCGGATGCATTCCGGGTGACTTCTGCCCGGGGCGCGTCGGTCTTTTGTTTGAGTCAGCATGGCGCTACCTCGGAGGCCGCGCGCTGGTTGGCTAATCGGGAAAACGAGGCGGATTTTGTCGGCGGCGCGTCCATTGCCGATCATGATCAAGATGTGGCGTCGGTGTTGTTGGATCTGTCGCAAACCAAAACATTGGAAAATAGTTTGGATTTTGGCAACCGCGTGCTGCGCCAGATTGGCGATGTCTCGGATCTGCATTCTCGTCGGGTGCAGCAGGCGGGTTTTGTGGTGCTGAAATCGCCGGATATTCCATCGATTCTGGTAGAAAGTGCCTTCATTTCGAATCCGGAAGAAGAGGCGCGGTTGCGCACACCCAAATATCAGAACGAAATTGCCCGATCGATCGTGCAGGGCATCAATACCTACTATGCGGCCAAGGCGCCAGAAGGGACGCGCTATGCCATGCTGTAGTGCGGCGGTCAGCGCGGAGATTTGATTGCCATCGGGCGACGGGGGAGAATGAGGCCTTCGTCGCCTGAAGTGTTTTTATGTCGATCATCGCCCGCTTACCCGTTGAACTCGTGAATCAAATTGCTGCCGGCGAAGTGGTTGAGCGTCCGGCGAGTGTGGTTAAAGAACTGGTCGAGAATGCGCTGGATGCGGGGGCGCAGCGGATTATGGTCACGGTTGAGGATGCCGGTTCGCGCCTGATCCGCGTGCAGGATGATGGCCTGGGCATTGCGCACGATGACTTGCCGCTCGCTTTTGCACCGCATGCCACCAGCAAGATTGCCTCCCTAGATGAGTTGGAATCAGTGACCAGCATGGGGTTTCGCGGCGAGGCACTGGCGAGCATTGCGGCCATCGCCCGGGTTCAGATCACCAGCCGTCAGTCCGGGCAGGATCATGCCTGGGCGCTGGCACCGGAGTGGTCGAGCCCGAAACCCGCGGCTCATCCGGTCGGGACGACCGTCGAGGTGCGGGATTTGTTTTACAGCACCCCGGCGCGGCGCAAGTTTTTGCGTACCGAGCGCACCGAATTCGGTCAGATTGACCAATTGCTGCGGCGGTTTGCTCTGGCCTATCCCCCCTGTGGATTTGTGCTGTTGCATCAGGGGCGCGAGGTATTCGATGTGCCCGCGACCGGCGAATCCAGGCTCTCGGCAGCGCGGATCGAGTCCATGTTGGGCGCGGCCTTCCTCGATCGGGCGCGGAAGATCGATGCATCCGCATCCGGTATGAGTGTGCAGGGTTGGGTTGCCGATCCCGCCTATGCCCGTGCCACGACGGATCAACAAATGTTCTTCGTCAACGGACGCATCGTGCGGGATCGGGTGATTGGTGCCGCGATTCGCCGTGCCTATGCGGATGTGTTGCATCACCAGCGTCATCCGGCCTTCGTTTTGTCGTTCAGGCTGGATCCCCGGTCGGTAGATGTGAATGTGCATCCCACGAAAGCGGAGGTGCGCTTTCGCGACGCACGGGCAGTGCAGGATTTTTTATTTCGTGAGATCCACCGCGCGTTGGCGGATTCCGCCGTACGGGCACCCTCGGAGTCGGCAATGCCGACGGAGATGGCGCGTTCGACCGCCGGGCGGGGGTGGGGCGAACAACCGTTGCCGCCAGCCCAGGCGGTGCAGTCTTACCTGCGATTGCTCCAGCCCGCGACGACAGCGGATAGCCAGCATTTCCCATCGATGGTGCAAGAGGCCGCCACGGTACCCGATGCGGTCATCCCGCCGCTGGGCTATGCCCTCGCGCATCTGCATGGCGCCTACATTCTGGCGCAAAACGCGGCGGGTCTGGTGATCGTCGATGCGCATGCGGCAGCGGAACGGATTACCTATGAACGGTTGAAGGGGGCGTTCGCGCGACAGGAGATGGCGATGCAGCCTTTGTTGTTGCCGGTGGTTGTCACGGTCAGTGAGCCCGAGGCCGAGGCTGTCGAGGGCTTGTCCGAACTGTTTGCCCGCCTTGGCGTGGCGGTAACACGCGTGGGACCTGTCAGCCTGCGGATCTCGGCGCTGGCGTCCATCTTGCGGGGTGCCGATCCGGAAGCCTTGCTGCGCGGTTTGCTGGCTGAGGCATTGGTATTGGACTTATCGGGTGATGAACAGGATCCTGGCGTCGATTCGCCGATTCACCGCGTGCTTTCGCGCATGGCCTGTCATGGTTCGGTGCGGGCGAATCGCCCTCTGACCCGCCCGGAAATGGATGCGCTGTTGCGCGATATGGAGGCGACGGAGCGTGCGGATCAATGTAACCACGGTCGTCCGACCTGGCGGCAGTTTTCCCTCGCGGAACTCGACCGGCTATTCATGCGGGGGCAATAAGCATGACCGACGCGGCCAACCGTCCGATTCTGGCATTGCTGGGGCCGACGGCCTCGGGCAAGACCGCGTTGGCGCTTGAATTGGCGGCGCGCTATCCCGTGGGGTTGATCAGTGTCGATTCCGTCATGATCTACCGCGAGATGGATATTGGCGCGGCCAAGCCGGCGCCCGCCGTGCTGGCTGAATTCCCGCATGCGCTGGTGGATGTCTGCGATCCGGCCGAGTCCTACTCGGTGCAGCGATTCTGCCGCGAAGCCATGGCGGCGATACAGGCCATCGAGGCGCAAGGGCGGATTCCCCTGCTGGTTGGCGGGACGATGATGTATTTTCAGGCGCTGCTCGATGGCTTGTCTGAGCTGCCGATGAGCCGTGCCGCAACCCGCGCGGCGGTTCAGGCTGAGGCAAAAGCGCGGGGCTGGCCGGCGCTGCATGCGCAATTGGCCGAGGTCGATCCCGTCACGGCGGCGCGTATTCACCCGACCGATCCGCAGCGCATCAGCCGGGCGTTGGAGGTGTTCCGCGATACTGGCCGATCTTTGAGCGATTGGCAAAAACACCACCCGCCGGTGTCGCCGCTGATGGGGCGGGTCGTTCATCGCTGGGGGCTGTGGCCGAGCTCGCGGGCGCATGCGCGGGCGACGATGGCGATGCGATTCGACGAGATGTTGGCCGATGGCTTGGTGGATGAGGTGGCGCGATTGCGGGCACGAGGGGATTTGTCGCCCGCGATGCCGTCCCTGCGCGCCGTGGGGTATCGCCAGATTTGGTCTTACCTGGCGGGCGAAACCGACCTGCCGGTCGCGCGTGAGCTCGCCATCACGGCAACCCGGCAGCTTGCCAAGCGACAAATCACCTGGATGCGTGGCCAAACGCAAACCCAGTTTTTCGAGGCCGAGCGGCGGGAGAGGGCATTCGCGGCGATGGCATCTGTCCTGGATCGGGCGATGGATCAGGGAACTTGAATGGCGCGCGGCGATCCCATGCCCGCATCGCGCCGCCGGAAATGGCCGGGTTCGTGGTAGGCTTTCACCCACAGTCCCAGTGACGGGGCGGTGTCATTTCTGCGGGCAGTTCGCCCGAATCCGCAATGGAAGCGATGCACAATAATTTTAGGAGTTGTTGATTATGGCCAAGGCTCAATCCCTGCAAGAACCGTATTTGAATGCGCTGCGTCGAGAGCATGTTCCGGTCTCGATTTATTTGCGTAATGGCATCAAGTTACAGGGGCAAATTGATTCCTTTGATAATTTTGTGGTGTTGCTGAAAAACAATGTCAGCCAACTGGTATACAAACACGCCATCAGCACCATTGTGCCGACCCGGGAAATCCAGATTGATTTCGATGAGGAGAATGGCGAAAAGCCGACGACGACTGATGCTCAGGGCTGAGTGAGTCCGCAGCGGCCATGCAGTTTTTTGAACGGCACGCGGGCGGCGAGCGCGTCGTCTTGCTGCATGTGGTGTCTCGCCAGGCGAGTCGTGCGGAAGATCTGATCGAATTCCGGGATCTGGTCGATTCCGCCGGTGGGCAGGTGCTGGGCGAGTGTTTGGCGAGTCGTGAGGCACCCGATCCCCGGCTGTATGTCGGCAAGGGCAAAGTCGAGGAGCTGGCATCGCTGGTTGCCGGCGTCGAGGCGGATCTGGTCGTGGTCAATGCCCGGCTGTCCCCGGCGCAGGAGCGAAATCTCGAGCGCGAACTGAAGTGCCGGGTCATCGATCGCACGGGTCTGATCCTGGATATTTTTGCCCAGCGGGCGCGATCGCACGAAGGCAAGTTGCAGGTGGAGCTCGCGCAGCTCAAGCATTTGTCCACCCGGCTGGTGCGTGGCTGGACGCATCTTGAGCGGCAGCGCGGGGGTTCGATCGGGCTGCGCGGTCCGGGGGAAACCCAGTTGGAACTCGACCGGCGCTTGATTCACGACCGCATCAAACAGCTCAATGAACGGATCGCCAAAGTGCGCCGACAGCGGCTCGAAGGGCGCAAGGGGCGGCAGCGCGCCGATATCCCGCTGGTCTCGTTGGTGGGCTATACCAACGCAGGCAAATCCACATTGTTCAACGCCTTGACCGCCGCAGACACCTATGCGGCCGATCAGTTGTTCGCCACGCTCGATACCACCCTGCGGCGGATCGAACTGGCACCGGGGTTCCCCATCGTGCTGGCGGATACCGTGGGATTCATCCGTCATTTGCCGCATGAGCTCGTCACGGCGTTCCGCTCCACGCTGGAAGAAACCCTGGAAGCGGATTTGCTGCTGCATGTGGTCGATGCGGCGAGCCCGGAGCGGGATCGACAAATGGCCGATGTCGCCGTCGTGTTGCAGGAAATCGGGGCAGCGGAATTGCCGCAGTTAGTGGTCATGAACAAAATCGATCAGCTGCCGATGGTGGCACCGCATGTCGATGAACAGGCCGAGGGGCGGCCACACCGCATCTGGCTTTCTGCTGGCACGGGAGCGGGGTTGGATTTGCTGCGTGGCGCGTTGCAAGCGCACTTGTCACCCAAACTCGATCGCTGGTGTCTGAACCTCCCGGTGTCTCTGGCCGCCCTGCGTGCCCAGTTCATTCAGGCGTGCGTCGTGCGTGAAGAGCAGTGGCAGGAGGAACCGGAAGCGGGCTGGCGGATGTGGATCGAGGTCTCTGCGGAGCGCTGGGGGCGTTGGTTGAAGCAAACCCCCGCTTTGGCGGACTGTCTGTGCGCGCATCCGGGCGCGATCCGCGGCGCGGACGAATTTCCTGCTAAACTAATGACCCATTTTGACAATGAATCAACCTGATCGCGCGCAAGGCAGCGCCGATTCTTCCGGAGTGCATCATGGCTTGGAATGAACCTGGCGGTGGCAAAGACAACGACCCTTGGTCGAATCCGCGGCGCAGTGGCAAGCCGCCCAACATTGACGAGGCGATTGGCCGGTTGCAGCAAAAACTGGGGAACTCCGGCGGCGGCAAGGCGATCGCCGCCATCGGAGGGCTGGTTTTTGCCGTATGGATGCTCTCGGGGATCTACACGATCGATGCGGGGCAGCGGGGAATCGAGCTGCAATTCGGTAAATATGTCGGCACTACCCATGCCGGCCCGCACTGGCATTTGCCGTATCCGATCGGCGCGGTCATCAAGGTGAATGTCGACGAGTTTCGTGATAAGCAGTTGAAAATGCCTGCGCTGACCAACGATGAAAACATCGTGGATGTCCGCATCAGCAGCCAGTTCGTCATTGCGGATCCAGTGAGTTATCTCTTCAATGTGCGCGATCCGGACGGGACATTGTCTGATGTCATGCAAAGTGCGATTCGCGAAGTCGTCGGTTCGATGTCCATGGATCGGGTGCTCACCGATGGCCGAGCCGAAATCGTGACCCAGGTGCGCGATCGGATGCAGGAACTGCTGAACGGCTACAACACCGGGCTCAAAGTGCAATCGGTCAACCTGCAGGATGTGCAGCCCCCGGAGGCCGTGCAGCCCGCGTTTGAAGATGCGATCCGCGCGCGGGAAGACGAGCAGCGCTACATCAGCGAAGCCTCGGCGCACGCCAATAAAATCATCCCGCAGGCGCGGGGCGAGGCGGCGCAAATCGAAGAGCAGGCCAAGGGGTACGAAGCGAAGGTCACCAATGCCGCCCTCGGTGAAGCATCTCGCTTCACGCAGCTCTTGCAATCGTATCGGCTGGCGCCGGACTTGACGCGCGAGCGGATGTACCTCGACACCATGGGCGAGGTGCTGGCGAAAAATCGCAGCGTGGTGCTCGATGTGCCCGGCGGCGCGAACAATGTGTTTTATCTGCCCCTCGGATCGGCGGAGGGTGGCGTGCCCGCCTCGTTGCCCAAGCCGGTATTGGATGCAAGCGCGCAGCCGACCCTGCCCACCCCTTCTTCGGCGAGTCCGCTGGATAGCGTCGCGCGGGGTGGGTTGAGCAGTGACAATCGTACCGACTTGCGTTCCCGGAGTGCACCATGAGCCTGATTCAACGCATTGTTTTGCCGGCGCTGGTGCTGCTGGCCTTGGGTTTTTCCACCGCGACTTTTGAGGTGAAACAGTACCAGAGCGCCCTGAAGTTTCGTCTGGGGGAAATCGTTGGCGACCATTATGGTCCGGGCTTGCACTTCAAGTGGCCGGTGATCAACAGCGTGCGGTTGTTCGATAAGCGCGTGCAAACCCTCACTTCCCAGCCCGAGCGGTTTCTGACCAGTGAAAAGAAGAACCTGGTCATCGATTACTACATCAAGTGGCAGATCGAAAACCCGGTGGCCTACTACAAGGCGACCCGGGGCGATGAGCGGGTGGCGATGAGCCGGATGGATCAGATCGTGCGGGATGCCATGAAAAGCCAGATTTCCAGTCGCACCGTGAATCAGGTGGTGGCGGGCGATCGGGATATTTTCATGAAAACCGTCATCCAGACCACGAACACCGCCATTGACAGTCTGGGTGTAAAAATCTCCGATGTGCGGATCATGCAGATTGAACTGCCGCAGGAGGTTCGCCGCTCCGTGTATCAGCGGATGGAAAAAGAGCGTTTTGCGTTTGCCCAGTCGATCCGTTCGCGCGGTGAGGAGCAAGCCAAGAAAATTACGGCGGATGCGGATCGTCAGCGTGCGGTGATTCTCGCGGAAGCCAACCGTCAGGCGGCGGAGATTCGAGGCGCTGGGGATGCGGCGGCAGCGGCGACCTATGCCAAAGCCTACGCGCAGGATCCCAAGTTTTTCTCGTTCTACCGCAGCCTCGAAGCCTACAAACAGGCGTTTGATCGCGGTGGCGATACCTTTGTGCTCAGTCCAACCAGCCCGTTCTTCCGCTATTTCGATGCCCCGAATCCGGCGGCGGCGGTGGCGGGTGGTAAGCACTGAGCCAGGCGGCCAGAGTGAGCGGGATGAATGGCTGGCAGGTGCTTGGACTGGTGTTGATTATCGAGGCGGTTTTGCCTTTTATCAGCCCGGCGCAATATCGGGCCATGGCGGCTCGACTGAGCGCCCTGTCGGATCAAGCGCTCCGTGGGGTGGCACTGGTCTTGCTGGTCGTCGGTGCCGGTCTGGTGGCGTTCGTGCGTTGGTGATTAAGTCACGGATGCCTCGATGCGGCACCGACATCACTCGTTGATTGGAATGTACGTAGGGAAGCACTGAATAAATCCATTCATGGATTTATTCAGCAAGCCTCGTCGCGGCACATGTCCGCGACGGTCTTCACGAATCAACGACTTATGTCGTTGTTCGTGTTGGGGCATCCTGCCCCAAGCGGGAAGCGCTGATTTAATCAGCGCTTCCTTAGGTCTCCAGGCAATGCCTGGGTTTTTTATGATCGGTTCGCCGATCGCCCCGTGTGGCCTGATGCGGCCGCCGGTTTGTATGAGAAACTGCTATGTCACATACCCTGTCGCGATGGGCATTACCTGCGGGCATCGATGAGTTGCTGCCCGATCAGGCGCGGCGCGTTGAGGCGCTGCGTGCCCGGTTGTTGGCGCAGTTCGCGCAGCACGGTTACCAGTTGGTCATTCCGCCCATCGTGGAATTTGTCGATTCCCTGCTCGTGGGTGCGGGACGCGATCTGGCGCTGGATACGCTGACCATGACTGACGGCGTCACGGGGCGGTCTTTGGGTTTGCGGGCGGACATGACGCCGCAAATTGCCCGGATTGATGCGCACAGTTTGCCCACGGTGGCCGAGCGGCGTTTGTGTTACCTCGGAACCGTGGTGCGGGCGCGCCCCGACGGGTTGGGGGGGAGTCGCACACCCATGCAGGTGGGCGCTGAATTGTATGGCGTCGGCGGGGTGGAAGGTGATCTCGAAATCATCGAACTTATGCTGGATGTGCTGCGGGATGCCGGGGTGCCTGAACTGGTACTGGATTTAGGGCATGTGGATATTTTTGGTGCGTTGGCGGCGGAGGCCGGGCTGACAGCCGCGCAGGAAGAAGCGGCACGCGATGCGTTGCAAAGAAAATCCCGAGGGGATTTGCTGGCCGTGTTGCAGGCGGCATCCGTGAGTCCTGCGGTACAAACTGCCCTGCTGGCTTTGCTGGATCTCAATGGCGTCTGGAATGAGGTGCTGCCCCGCGCACGAGCCGCACTGGGTTCGATGGTGTCTGCTGCCGTCCGGGATGGTTTGGATCGCTTGAATCAGGTGGCTGCCGTGATTGCGGCGCATCACGCAGCCGTCACTGTGCTGATCGATTTGGCTGAACTGCACGGGTACCACTACCAGACCGGGTTGGTGTTTGCCGCCTATGCGCGGGGCGTCGGGCGAGAGTTGGCGCGGGGCGGCCGGTATGACGACATCGGGGCGGTTTTCGGGCGTGCGCGGCCGGCGACCGGCTTTTCGACGGATGTGCGCGAATTGTTGCGTTTTGCCCCCGTTGAAGCCGCCGCGCCGGTGCCCATTTATGCGCCCGCAGACTATCAAGACACCGCCTTGCGCGCGCGCGTGGCCGCGTTGCGTGCCGAGGGGCGGGTCGTCGTCATGACCGCGCAGCCGATTCCTGCGGAGGCCTGCCAATTGGTGCGGGCGTCCGACGACTCTTCCTGGCAGTTAATCGAGAATTCCAATCATGGGTAAAAGTGTGGTCGTCCTCGGCTCCCAATGGGGCGATGAGGGTAAAGGTAAGATCGTCGATCTTCTGACGGAGCGTGCCGAAGCGGTGGTGCGGTTTCAGGGGGGGCACAATGCGGGGCATACGCTGGTCATCGGGGGCAAGAAAACGGTTTTGCATCTGATTCCATCCGGCGTGCTGCGTGAGAATGTGCAATGTCTGATTGGCAACGGGGTCGTGTTATCGCCGGATGCCCTGATCCGCGAGATGCAGGCGCTGGAGGCCGAAGGGGTGCCCGCGCGGGATCGCTTGCTGCTTTCCGAAGCCTGCCCGTTGATCCTGCCCTATCATGTCGCCCTGGATCAGGCGCGGGAAATCGCGCGCGGGGCGGCCAAAATTGGTACGACCGGCAGAGGTATTGGCCCTGCTTACGAGGACAAAGTGGCTCGTCGCGCCATTCGGCTCGAAGATATTTTTCATCGGGAGCGGCTGGCCGCCAAGCTGGGCGAAGTGCTGGATTTTCATAACTTCGTTCTGCGGCAGTATTTTCACGCCGAAACCATCGACTTTCAGCAGGTGCTCGATCAGGTGCTCGCACAGGCTGAAATCCTCGCGCCGATGGTGGGCGATGTCCCCAGTCGGCTCGTGGCCTTGCGTCGTGCCGGAGCCAATCTCATGTTCGAAGGTGCCCAGGGTACCCTGCTGGACATCGACCACGGCACCTATCCTTATGTCACCTCGTCGAACACGACGGCGGGGGGCGCGTGTACGGGGTCGGGGGTCGGGCCGCTGGAATTGGACTATGTTTTGGGCATTACCAAGGCGTACACCACCCGCGTCGGGGGCGGCCCCTTCCCCACGGAGTTGGATGACGATATCGGGCAGCACCTGGCAGTCAAAGGGCGCGAAGTGGGCGCCACCACGGGGCGTCCTCGCCGCTGTGGCTGGTTCGATGCTGTGGCGCTCCGCCGCGCGGTGGAAATCAACAGTATTTCCGGCCTGTGTCTGACCAAGCTCGATGTGTTGGATGGCATCGAGCAGATTCGCATCTGTGTAGGCTATGAGATGGACGGGCAGCCGGTATCGACGGCACCACTCAGTGCGGAAACCTACGCCCGTTGCGTGCCGGTTTATGAAACGGTCTCGGGTTGGCAGGAGTCCACCTTGGGTGTGCGAGCCTTGGATGAACTCCCCGCCGCTGCCCGGCGCTATATCGAGCGCATCGAACAGCTGGTCGGCGTGCCGGTCGATATCATATCCACGGGGCCGGATCGTGACGAAACCATCGTGTTACGGCACCCTTACGATAGCCAGTCGTAAAAAATTTTCGCCAACGCTTTATTTTCGAAAAAAAAATGCGTAGAATCACGCGCCTTGATTTTTAAATGCGCGGCGCCCTGCTCAACGCGGGATGCGCCGCCCGTTCAGAGTGACACAGGACATTCCGATGGTATCCATCCGATTAGCGCGTACCGGCGCCAAAAAGCGCCCGTTTTATCATGTTGTCGTCACCGACAGCCGCAATGCCCGCGACAGCGGCGCGTACATTGAGCGGGTGGGTTTCTTCAACCCCGTCGCTCGGGGGCAGGAAGTTCGCCTGCAGTTGGATGACGCGCGCGTGCAGCATTGGGTTGGGCATGGCGCTCAGCCGAGCGATCGCGTGGCGGCGCTGATTCGTGAAAGCCGCAAGCAGGCTGCTGCTGCGGGCTGATGCGTCGTTGACTGCGGCTGCGCCAGAGGCGCCGGTCACGATCGGCGAACTCGGTAAAGCGTTTGGGGTGAAAGGCTGGTGTTGGGTTTATTCCCACACCCGCCCGGCTGATGGGCTGACCCAATACCGTCGTTGGTGGGTTTCGCCCCGGCAGCCGGGGCAATCGCCTCGTTGGCTTGAGGTCGCTCGTTTTGCTGTGCAAGGCAACGGGTTGATTGTCAAGCTTAAAGGGGTGGATCAGCGGGAAGCTGCGGAGCTTTTGACGGGGGCGACGATTGCGATTGGCGCCGATGCCCTGCCGCAGCCCGCTGCGGGAGAATATTACTGGCGAGACTTGATCGGTTGCCAGGTGCAGCATGTGCAGGGTCAAGACCTCGGCGTGGTGCGCGAATTGCTCGAGACCGGTGCGAATGATGTGCTGGTTGTCGAGGGGGAGCGGGAGCGGTTGATTCCCTTTATTCCCGGAGAGGTGTTGGTGGCCATCGATGTCGCGAATCGGCGCATAGTGGCGGATTGGGATCCGGAGTTCTGATGGATCGCTCACGGGCGTGACGGAGGATGGTGGTTGAAGATCACTGTCGTGACCCTGTTCCCGGAGCTGGTCGAGGCGGTTGCCCAGAGTGGCATGCCTCGGGTGGCCGTTGAGCGCGGCGCGTTATCGCTGCAGACCATCAACCCGCGAATGTTCGCGGCGGATCGTCATCGCACGGTAGATGACCGTCCCTTCGGCGGTGGTCCCGGCATGCTGCTCAAGCCGGAGCCGCTGGCGGCGGCGATCGAGGCGGCAAAAGCGGAGGCGCCGTCTGCGCCGGTCTGGTTGCTGTCGCCGCAAGGCGCGCGACTGGATCGAGATCGGGTCGCCGACTTGGCGCAGCAGGCAGGCGTCGTTCTGGTCTGTGGTCGTTACGAAGGGGTGGATCAGCGGGTGATTGATCGGCTGATCGACGCCGAGATTTCGATTGGTGACTATGTGCTGTCGGGCGGTGAGCTGGGCGCCATGGTGTTGATTGATGCGGTCGCGCGGCGTTTGCCTGGCGTGCTCGGGGATGCGGAATCGGTGGCGCAGGATTCGTTTGAAGCTGCGCTGCTCGATCACCCGCATTACACGCGACCCGAAGATTGGTCGGGGCAAAGGGTGCCGCCCGTTTTGCTGGGCGGGAATCACCGGGCGATTGACGCCTGGCGGTCGTCGCAGCGGGTGCAAAATACCGCGCGCCATCGACCGGATTTGTTTTATGGGCAGGGGCTCGATGCACGGGCTCGTGCAGAATTGACCGCCACTTGGGCGCCCGAGGCTCCGTGGCAGACGAACGAACCGTAACTGGGTAGGTTATTTAAGATGAACAAGATCATTCAGGCGCTTGAAGCAGAACAGATGAACCGCGACATTCCGGCGTTCGCACCGGGCGATACCGTAGTCGTCCAGGTCAAGGTTAAGGAAGGCGATCGCGAGCGGTTGCAGGCATTTGAGGGTGTGGTGATTGCCAAACGGAGCCGTGGGCTGAATTCGGCTTTCACGGTGCGCAAAATTTCTTACGGCGAAGGCTTGGAGCGCGTATTCCAGACCTACAGCCCGGCGATCGCATCCATTGAAGTGAAGCGTCGGGGGGATGTGCGTCGTGCCAAGCTGTACTATCTGCGCGGTTTGACCGGCAAGAAAGCGCGTATCCGCGAAAAACTGGGCTGAGTCTTTCTCGATCCTCTTGGGCAGCGCGGCTGCCCGACGGTCGCATCGCCCTCTTGAAAAACACCTCTGCGTCCCCACGATGCGGAGGTGTTTTCGTTTTGCCAACTGTCTGGCTGATTCTCTAGCCAATTTTTTGGCCATTTTTCTGGAGGGTGTGTCGCGATGAGTCAAGTGGAAGTGCGCGGTTTTCAAACCGAGGTCAAAGAGCTGTTACAGCTGATGATCCATTCGCTGTATTCCAACCCGGAGATTTTTCTGCGTGAGTTGATTTCCAATGCCTCGGATGCCTGTGACAAGCTGCGGTTTGAAGCCGTATCAGACGAGGCGCTCTACGAAGGCGAGGATGCGCTGCGGATCCGGGTAAGTTTTGACGAGAAGGCGCGTACCGTCACGCTGAGTGATAACGGGATCGGCATGAATCGGGATGAGGTCATTGAAAACATCGGAACCATCGCCCGTTCAGGCACCCGCGCATTTATCGAAAAACTTGGGCAGGATAAGGCCAATGATCTGGCGCAGATTGGCCAGTTTGGCGTGGGCTTTTATTCCGCCTTCATTGTGGCAGAAGAGGTAACGCTGACCACGCGCCGCGCCGGGATGGCTCCGGAGCATGGCGTGCGCTGGGTATCGCGCGGTGAAGGGGAATACAGTCTGGAGACCGTGCCGGTTGCCGCGCGTGGCACCACGATTGAGCTCAAACTGCGGGAAGACCATGCCGAATTCGCCAATGACTGGCGGTTGCGCTCCGTGATTCGCAAATATTCGGATCACATCACCTTCCCGATCGAGATGCCGAAATCCGCGACGGCGGCCGAGGGTGAGAATGCGTCGACGACCGTCGAGTGGGAGCGGGTCAATGACGCGAAGGCACTGTGGACTCGGGCGAAAGCCGAGGTCGCCGACGAGGAGTACATCGAGTTCTACAAGCATGTCGGGCACGACTGGGAGGCACCGCTGGCCTGGTCGCACAACCGGGTGGAGGGTAAAACCGAATACATCTCGCTGCTGTACCTGCCGGCGCGGGCACCCTTCGATCTCTGGGATCGGGAAACCAAACAAGGCGTCAAGTTGTATGTCAAACGCGTATTCATCATGGATGATGCCGACAAGCTCATGCCGCGTTATTTGCGGTTTGTGCGCGGGGTGATCGATTCCGCCGATCTGCCGCTGAATGTCTCGCGCGAGATTCTGCAGTCGAACAAGATTCTCGACACGATTCGTCAAGGCTCGGTCAAGCGTGTGCTGGGAATGTTGGAAGGCATGGCCGCCAACGAGCCTGAGAAATACGCCAAGTTCTGGACGGTCTTTGGTCAGGTGTTGAAAGAAGGCGTGGGTGAGGATTTTGCGAACCGCACGCAAATCGCCGGCTTGCTGCGCTTTGCCACCACGCAGAGTGGTTCGGATGCACAGACGGTGGGTTTGAACGATGTCGTGGGGCGCCTGCAGGAAGGACAGGACGAGATTTATTACATCATCGCCGATTCGTACACGGCGGCCATGGCTTCCCCGCATCTGGAAATCTTCCGCAAAAAAGGCATCGAGGTGATCTTGCTGTGGGATCGAATCGATGAGTGGCTCATGTCGCACCTCACCGAGTTTGAAGGGAAAAAACTCAAATCGGTAACCAAGGCCGAGTTGAGCCTGGAGGATGCTGCAGAAGAATCACCGGCACAAAAAGCCGTTGATGATTCGCTGATCAATCGGCTGAAAACCGTGCTGGGGGAGAAGGTGGAGGATGTGCGGCTATCCAAGCGGCTGGTTGATTCCCCGGCCTGTCTGGTGACCAGTGACGAAGACATGAGTCTGCATTTGCAGCGCTTGTTGAAGGATATGGGGCAGTCTGCGCCCGCCGTGAAGCCGATCCTAGAAATCAATGCGCAGCACCCGCTCCTCGTCCGGGCAGATGCGGAACAGGATGCGACGCGGTTTGAGGATTATGCGCGGGTAATCTTCGGGCAGGCAGCGTTGGCTGAGGGTGGGCAACTGACGGATGCGGCCGATTTTGTGCAGCGGATGAATCGATTGCTCATCTCATGAGGCGCCGGCCGAGCTAATCGGTGGTTCATGAACCCGGGATGCCGTACGGTATCCCGGGTTTTTTACGACTTGTTTCATGATTTGATAGCGCATTAACAAATTCAGCCATTCATGTCCGAGGGGCGCCGTGCGATAATTCCCATAATCGATTCGTCATGAGGCGCCGCCTTGATCCATCAGCGCACCCTTCGTAATAGTATCCGGGCAACCGGGATTGGTCTGCATACCGGAGAGCAGGTTCGTCTCACCTTGCGTCCTGCCGCGCCGGATACGGGGATCGTCTTTCACCGGATGGATTTACCGCAGCCCGTCGAAATCCCGGGGCATGCCTTCAATGTGGGCGAAACCCAACTGTCGACCACGCTGGTGAAGAACGGCAATAAAATCTCCACGGTCGAACATTTGATGTCCGCGCTGGCGGGGCTGGGGATCGATAATTGCCATGTGGAAATCGATGGGCCGGAAATGCCCATCATGGATGGTTCCGCGAGCCCGTTCGTCTTTTTGATTCAGTCGGCAGGAATTGAAGAGCAAGATGCGCCCAAGCAGTTCATTCGGGTATTGAAGCCGGTGGAAGTGGTCGATGGTGACCGTTGGGTGCGTTTCGATCCGCATGAAGGCTTCCGGGTGGCCATGTCGATTGACTTCAATCATCCGGCGCTGGCCGACTCCGCGCGTCTGGCTGAAATCGATTTTTCTTCAACCACCTTCGTGAAGGAGGTGGCGCGGGCGCGCACCTTCGGCTTTATGCGGGATCTGGAAATGATGCGTCAACGCAATCTGGCGCTGGGTGGAAGCGTCGATAATGCGATAGTCGTGGGAGAGTCGCAGATTCTCAACGAAGACGGCCTGCGTTACGGGGATGAGTTCGTCAAGCATAAGATCCTGGACGCCATCGGCGATCTCTATCTACTCGGTTGCAGTGTCATCGGCGCGTTCAGTGGGCACAAATCGGGGCATTTTCTGAATAACCAACTCTTGCGCACTTTGCTGGCGCAACCGGATGCGTTTGAACGGGTGACTTTCGAACGAGAGGCTCTGCCTCCCGTGTCTTTTGCCCGACCGGTAGCGCAACTAGCCAGCTAACGAGCCGTTGAACAAGGGTTTTCTTGCCCGTTTTCAACTCGGCTGATCCCTCCTCTTCGGACTCTCCGACATCCCTGTCGGAGACCCCGCGGGTTCGGCCTTCGAGCGCGTCGCGCTGGGCTTGCGCCCGCTTCGGGTTTCGCCCGTGACGGGCTTCGTCAATCCGTGACTTGCGTCATGCCGTGGGGTATCCCTGTCTCCAAACGGGCAGCGCGGACTTAATCTGCGCTCCCCTTGCTTTTTTCTGGCTTCCGACTGCGCGGTCTTTGTTGCGCCAGGCGACGGAGCGCGTTGGCGAGCTGCGGATCGTCCAGTTGTGCAGAGACATCCAGTAAATGTTGCCGCGTCGCCTCGCTGAGCGGTGTGGGCGGCGTGAGTCGGGCTTGTCGCAAGGCGGGGCGGGGCGGGGTCACCCGCACTTCAATGCGATCGACCCCTTCGATGCCCTGGGCGCGGGCGGCGGTGTTGAGCGCGGGTAGCCAGCTTGGTGCCTGAAATCTTGCCTGGGTTGCGGTGGCCGCATCCTGCGCGCCCAGCACCAGCGTGGCTTCGCGAACATTCAAAACCTGCACGCGCTGTGACAGGGCGGCGGGCACGACTTCATGCCAAAAACAATCGAACCAACGATTGCGCTGGGCATGGCGTGCCAAAGCGGAAAAGGCTGAAAACTGCTGTGCTTTCATGGCAATCCGTCGGGATTATGCGGGCGTGTGCTACCAATCTTCATCTATCTACCGTACCATTCCCGGCTATTTGCGTCAGCCCCGGCTGCGGGGCGCGCCCGAGTCATTGATGGTGTGTTCATGATTGCCAGCCTGCTCCGCAAAGTTTTTGGTACCCGCAACGATCGATTGATCAAGGAGATGCGTCGCCGGGTGCTGCAGATCAACGCGCTCGAACCGGCGATGCAGGCGCTGGATGATGCCGCGTTGCGTGCGAAAACCGAAGAGTTCCATCAGCGCTGGCAGCAAGGGGAGACGCTAGACCAACTGTTGCCCGAGGCGTTTGCGGTTTGCCGTGAGATGAGCCAACGCCTGTTGGGCATGCGGCACTTCGATGTGCAGCTGATTGGCGGTATGGCCTTGCATCAAGGCAAGATCGCCGAGATGCGTACCGGGGAAGGCAAAACGCTGGTAGCCACACTCGCGGTGTATTTGAATGCCTTGACCCGCCAAGGGGTGCATGTTGTCACCGTCAACGATTACCTGGCGCGGCGCGACGCCGAATGGATGGGGCGGTTGTATACCGCGCTGGGGCTCACCGTGGGCATTGTCGTGCCGAATATGGATCAGCGCAGCAAGTACGATGCGTATCGCTGTGATGTCACCTACGCGACCAACAACGAACTGGGTTTTGATTATCTGCGCGACAACATGGCTTTTAGTGCCGATCAAGTCATGCAGCGCGAGCTGGTCTATGCCATCGTCGATGAGGTGGACTCGATCCTGATCGACGAAGCACGCACCCCTCTGATCATTTCCGGGCCGGCGGCGGATTCTTCCGAGGCGTATCAGAAAATCAATGGCTTGATTCCCGAGTTGAAAAAGCAGGCGCGGGATGAACCCAAAGATGATGAGCCGCCGCTGACGGACGAAGAGCGTGGCGATTTCACCGTCGATGAGAAGAACAAGCAGGTGTATCTGACCGAGCAGGGGTTCGAGCGCGCCGAGAACCTGCTGGTGCAGATCGGGCTGCTGGCCGAGGGCGAATCCCTGTACGACGCTCATAACATCATGCTGTTGAGTCATCTCAATTCTGCCCTGCGGGCGCATGCGATTTACCGGCGCAATGTGGAATACATCGTCCGTGATAACGAGATCATCATCGTAGATGAGTTCACCGGACGCACCCTGCCGGGACGGCGCTGGTCCGAGGGGTTGCATCAGGCGGTGGAAGCCAAAGAAGGCGTGCCGATCCAGCCGGAAAACCAGACGCTGGCCTCCATTACCTTCCAGAATTATTTCCGGCTGTATAAAAAGTTGTCCGGTATGACCGGCACGGCGGATACCGAAGCGCGTGAACTGGCGGAAATTTATAACCTGGAAGTGGTGCAGATCCCCACCAATAGACCGATTCAGCGGCAAGATCTGGGGGATTTCGTGTTCCTGACCCAGCAGGAAAAATACGAGGCCATTGTTAAGGATGTCATCGCGGCGCGCGGTCGCAACCAACCGGTCTTGGTGGGGACGGCCTCGATTGAATCGTCCGAGATCGTGTCGCGGCTGTTGACCCAGGCCAAGGTGCCGCACAATGTCCTGAATGCCAAGCATCATGAGCGCGAGGCGGAAATCATTGCGGAGGCCGGGCGGCCGGGCGCGGTTACCATCGCGACCAATATGGCGGGTCGGGGCACGGACATCATGCTCGGCGGTAATCTGGAGCAGGAACTGCTGGCGCTCGGGAGCGAAGCGGGCGAAGATGCCAAAGCCCGTGTGCGGGCTGAGTGGCAGCAGCGGCACGATGCCGCGCTGGCGGCCGGTGGTTTGCATGTGATTGGCACCGAGCGGCACGAATCCCGCCGGGTGGACAATCAATTGCGTGGGCGTTCAGGTCGGCAGGGGGATCCCGGTTCGACCCGGTTCTTCTTGTCGCTGGAAGATAACCTGATGCGGGTGTTCGCCTCCGATCGGGTGGCGGGTCTGATGAAAAAACTCGGGATGCAGGCGGGTGAAGCGATCGAGCATCCCTGGGTGACCCGGGCGATCGAAAATGCGCAGCGCAAGGTCGAAGGGCACAACTTTGATCAGCGCAAGCACCTGCTCGATTATGACAATGTCGCCAACGAGCAACGCAAGGTGATCTACGACCAGCGACGGGCGGTGATGGCGACCACCGATACGCAGGCGATCATTCAGCCCATGCGTCGCGATGTGCTGGCGGCGGTATTTGCCCGGTTCGTCCCGCCGGAAGCGCTGGAAGAACAATGGGATATCGCTGGTCTGACGCAGACGCTGGCGGAAGATTATGGGCAAAATCTGCCGATTGCGGACTGGCTGGCCGAAGACAAGAACCTGCATGCCGAAACGCTGTTGGAGAAAATCATCCAAAGTTTTGAGGAAGATTATCGAATCAAAGAAACGCTGGCGGGTGCCGACGCATTGCGCCAGTTTGAAAAAGGCATTTTGCTGCAGGTGCTCGATGGCCGTTGGAAAGAGCATTTGGCGGCCATGGATTATTTGCGGCAAAGCATTGGGTTGCGCGGTTATGCCCAAAAAAATCCGACTCAGGAATACAAGCGTGAAGCCTTCGAAATGTTCAGTCGGTTGCTGGACGATATTCATGCCGATGTCATTCAGATCATCAGCCGGTTGAGCATCGCACCGAATCCCGAAGCGGGTGCCCCGGTCATGGATACCCTGCTCGATGAAGTTGTCGAGGCGCAATATCTGGACGAGAGCCAGTTGCAGTTACGCCATGATGCGCCGACTGGGGTGGGGGTTGAGCCCGAGCCAGCCGCGCCGGCGGGCAATGTGCCGGTGCGTCAGGAACCCAAAATTGGCCGCAACGACCCGTGCTGGTGTGGTTCGGGCAAAAAATACAAACAGTGTCATGGAAAGCTGATGTAATCCCGCAGTGTGCTGATCGATACTGCGAGGTCACGGTGATGACCACGCTCCATGAATCAAACAACGAGGGACTGAGTAATGAATAAACTGGGTTTAGTGGCTGCCGTCGTGGTCGTCGGCGCGGTTGCGGCGGCGCCCTTGGTTTCGGGCATGATGATCGAGAAGCGCTTTCGGGACTACCAAATTCCCGCCAGCGCGCCCGCGGGTTTGACCTGGCATTTGGACTCGTACCAGCGTGGCTACCTGCACGCGACCGCGCTATCGACACTCAGCTACAGCTCTCCGCTGCTGGAAGATCAGCCGCCCGTGCGCATCCAGATTCGGCAAGAAATCGATCAAGTGCCGAGTTTGACCGGACGATTGGCTTCGGTGCAGACGACTTGGGTGCCCGCACCGGAGATTAAGGCGCAGTTGGCTAAGGTGCTGGGCGACAAAGAACCGATCGTGCTGGATACGACGATGTCCTGGGCCGGGGTAACCCATACGACTGGCACGATTGCCGGCTTTTCCCTGCCCGATGCCCAGTTCAGCGGGGGCACGCTGACGCTGGATACCGCCCGTAGCGGCGCGTTCGATTTCTCGATGGTCATGGATTCGTTGGCGGCGACTGATCCCGAGTCGGCTTCGGGCGAGGTGCCGATCGTGCTCAAGGGGCTGAAGCTCGGCGGTACCGGGGTTATGTCACCCGAAGGGATTGCCTGGGATAGCCAGTTTCACGCCGGGATTGATTCGCTCGCTTCCCAGGCGGGGCATGTCGGTGGACTGCTGCTCACCGGCAAGTCGGCCAAGGTGGGTGAGGTTTTCAATGCCTCGGTGGGGATCGACATCAAAACGCTGGATGTGGCCGATTTGCCGCCTGCGGCGAAAGGGATGCGGGATCTGAAGCTGCACTATCAGCTCGATGGTCTGGATGCCAAGGCGCTGGAAGCCATTACCCAGCAGTTGCGTGAAGCGCAGAAATCCGGTGGCGACCCCGAGCAGATCAAACAAGTTGCGACCATGGCGCTGATGACTCATTTGCCGGATCTACTCAATCATGGGGTGTCGTTCCAGTTGAATCCGATCGGGTTTGACACGGACGCAGGCCCGGTGGCGTTCAATTTGCAGATCAACCTGCCCTCAGGGCAGGGGCAGGCGTTGCTGAGTAATCCCATGGGCTTGCTCAATACGCTGACAGTCAAAGGGGATTACCGGGCGCCGCAGGCTTTGATGAATGCGATGCTCGATGAATCCGATCCGTCGGCCGAAAATCAGTTGAGCCTGCTGATTCAGGAGGGGTATCTCAATGCCAACCAGGGGGTGTTGAGTACGCAGTTCGCCTTTGAACAAGGCAAGCTCACCATCAATGGTAAACCCGCCGACGATTTGCTGGGTGCCGTCGGTGGGCTGGCGCGTTAAGCGATGCTGACCGGTTGAGAATTGCGGCCGTTGGCTTGCCAGCGGCTTTTTCTTGTGAGATTGAAAGAGGGGTTCATCATGCCTGTGGGGTTAGTAGCACCGGCTGCGGGTTCATTGCGTCCCATTCCGGGGATTGCGCTGGGGGTGGCGCAGGCGGGGGTGCGTAAGGCCAATCGGGATGATCTGTTGCTGATCTCCTTGCCGGCCAGCGCGACCGTTGCGGGGGTGTTTACGCAAAACCGGTATTGCGCGGCGCCGGTGCAATTGTGTCGGCACTACTTGGCGAAAGAGCAACCGCGGGCGCTGATCATCAATACCGGCAATGCCAACGCGGGCACCGGTTCTGATGGGCTTGAACGCGCCGAGGCGGTCTGCCGTGCGGTGGCGAGCGCAGTCGGCTGCGCGCCGGAGGCCGTGCTGCCGTTTTCTACCGGAGTGATCATGGAACCTCTGCCCGTCGAGCGCATCGTGGCGGGGATTCCGGCGGCACAGGCCAATCTCGCGGAAGATAACTGGTTGCGGGCGGCTGGGGCGATCATGACCACGGATATCGTGGCGAAAGGCAAGACCGTGGTCTGCGAGATCAATGGCCAGCCGGTGACGGTCACGGGCATTGCCAAGGGCTCTGGCATGATCCATCCGAATATGGCGACCATGCTGGGCTTTGTGGCGATGGATGCTCAGGTGCCATCTGCGTTGTTGCAGACGATGCTGCAGACCGTGACCGAGGCCAGTTTCAATCGGGTGACGGTCGATGGGGACACCTCCACCAATGACTCATTCATTCTGATGGCCAATGGCCGCGCCGACGCGGTGGCGGTCACGAGCGCGGAGGAGCCTGCGTATGCCGCGTTGTCCGCGGCGGTGCTGGAAGTTTCGGTATTCCTCGCGCAGGCGTTGGCGCGGGATGGCGAAGGGGCGACCAAGTTCGTCACCATCGAGGTCGAAGGTGGGCGAGATCGCGCCGAGTGCGTCAAAGTGGGCAAAGCAATTGCGCATAGCCCGTTGGTCAAGACCGCGCTGTTCGCCTCGGATCCCAACCTCGGGCGCATTCTGGCGGCGATTGGCTATGCGGGGATTCCGGATCTGGCCGTTGAAACCATCGGTTTGTGGATCGGGCCGGTCGAGGTCGTGCGGGGCGGTGGGCGGCTGCCGAGCTATGTCGAGGCCGATGCGGCTGCGGTGATGAAGCAGGCGGACATTACCCTGCGCGTGACGCTCGGTCGCGGCACGGCGCGGGATCAGGTTTGGACCTGCGACTTCTCCTACGACTATGTGAAAATCAACGCCGAATACCGCTCTTGAGGTGCCCTAGCGTGGGCATGATTCCGACGCGGCCATGATGCCGCTGCCGCAGTATCTGGCGATCAGCCGCCCGGCGATCGAGGGCTCGGATGCAGACTGGCTGGCCGCCGGTCAGGCGCAGATTGCGCGGCTTTCCCAGCAGTTTTCTGTGCCGGTCGCGCTGCAACTGCGGCCCTTGCGTCCAGTGCCTTCGTCAATTTGGCAGGCGCTGCTGGCGGAGGCCGCCGCCGCCGGAATCCTGCCCTGGCTGAACGCGGATTGGGCGCTGGTGGATCGACTCGGTGCCCGCGCAATCCACCTCAATCATACGCGCTTGATGGCGGGTACGCGCGCCCAGGTGGCGGCGTTCCAGGCCGCCGGTGGCCGGGTCAGTGCGGCCTGTCACGATGCGGTTTCCTTGCGGCGCGCCGAGGCGCTGGGGGTGGATGCTGTATTGCTCTCGCCGGTGTTGCCGACCTCCAGCCATCCCGGCGCGCCGGTGTTGGGTTGGGCGGGGTTCGCGCAGCTCGCGCGATCTGCCCGCCCGCCGGTATATGCCCTGGGCGGGGTGACGCCCGCCGATTTGCCGACCGCGCGGGCGCACGGCGGCTACGGGGTGGCCGGAATCGGTGCCTTCGGTGGCGCTATTGCGGCTGAAAACCCGAGCTGATCGGATAGCGCCGATCTCGGCCAAAGGCGCGCTGGCTGATGCGAATGCCGGGCGGAGCCTGACGGCGCTTGTATTCATTGAGCAGAATCAGCCGCACGATGCGTCGTACTGTGGGCTCATCCAAGCCGGCGGCCACCATGTCTTCGATCGATTGATCGTGTTCGACGAAAGCAGTGATGATCTGATCGAGCACCGCGTAATCCGGCAGGGAATCCGCATCGCGTTGATTTTCGCGCAACTCGGCGGATGGCTCCCGGCTGAGCACGCGTTCGGGAATCGGCGGGTGTTCGGTTTTGCGGTGTGCATTGCGCCAGCGCGCCAGCGCGTACACCAAGGTTTTCGGCACATCCTTGATGGGCGCGAAGCCCCCGGCCATGTCGCCGTAGAGCGTGGCATAGCCGACGGCCATTTCCGATTTGTTGCCGGTGGTCAATAACATGCGGCCGAATTTGTTGGACAGGGCCATCAGGAGCACGCCGCGAATCCGTGCCTGAAGATTTTCTTCGGTCACATCGGCGGCCAGCCCTTGAAACAACGGGTGCAGCGTCGTGGTGAAGCCGGTGAATAAGGGTTCAATCGGGAGGGTTTCGCAGCGTACCCCTAGCCGTTCGCATTGGGTGAGCGCATCGTCCAGGCTCATGGCGGAGGTGTAGCGTGAGGGCATCCGCACGGCGAGCACCTGATCGGCACCGAGCGCATCGACCGCCAGGGTGAGCACCAGCGCCGAATCTATCCCGCCCGACAGGCCGAGAACCACCCCTTGGAAGCCGTTTTTGCGGACATAATCACGGATGCCCATCGTGAGGGCGGCGTAAACTTCCGCCTCGCCCTCGGGCCAGTCCGCCGCGCCGCCATGCGCCAGAATCTGTCCCTCGGCGGTCACATCGAGCCAGCCCAGCCCTTCGGCAAAGGCGGGTAAGGGGCAGAGTCGCTCGCCGGCCTGATTCATCGCGAAGGAGCGCCCATCGAAGACCAGTTCATCTTGTCCGCCCACCAGATTGACATAGACCACGGGGCAGCCGGTGTCGCGCACGCGATCTGCGACGACCCGCAAACGATCCTCGGTTTTATGCCGATGATAGGGCGAAGCGTTCAGCGTGATCAGCACTCGAGCCCCCGCCTCGGCAGCCGCGCGGGCGGGTGCCGTTTCCCAAATGTCTTCGCAAATGGTGATGCCGAGCGGCACGCCCTGCACGGTGACCACGCAGGCATCGGTGCCGGGGGTGAAATAGCGTTTTTCGTCAAATACCCCGTAGTTCGGCAAGGCATGTTTGGCATAGCGCGCCAGAATGCGTCCTTGACCGAGCACGAGCGCGGTATTGGTGAGCGAACCGCCCGGTAGTCGTTCGGGCAGGCCGAAAATGACGGTCATGTCGGGCGCGGCGTCTGCGATGCGCTGAATCTGCGCCTCGCATTGCGCCAGGAAATCCGCCCGCAGCAATAAATCTTCGGGCGGATAACCCGTGAGGGTCAACTCCGGGAAGACGATGACCTGCGCCTGCAATTCTTGGCGTGCGCGGTGGATGGCGCCCAGCATGCGATCGGCATTGCCCACGCAATGGCCGACTTGGGTGCTGATTTGCGCCAGCGTAATGCGCAGGGCACCGGAGGACGGTTCAGTCAGCATCATGCGGGCGACTGCAACAGTTCCGCCATGCGCTGACCCATCCGGGTGGGATCGCGCACGATGGCCACGCCCGCCGCTTCGAGCGCCCGGAATTTATCCTCGGCACTGCCCCGTCCTCCGGCGATGACGGCACCTGCGTGCCCCATGCGTTTGCCTTTCGGGGCGGTGGCGCCCGCGATATAGGCGACGACCGGCTTGTTGAACTGGTGGCGAATGAAGTCCGCGGCTTCCTCTTCGGCCTGCCCGCCGATTTCTCCGACCATGATGACCGCCTCGGTTTGCGGGTCATCGGCGAACAGGGCGAGGCAGTCGATGAAATCCATACCGTGGATGGGGTCACCGCCAATGCCGACGCAGGTGCTCTGGCCGAGTCCGGCCGCCGTGGTCTGCGCGACGGCTTCGTAGGTGAGGGTGCCGGAACGGGAGACGATCCCGATCTTGCCGGGGCGGTGAATCGCACCGGGCATGATGCCGATCTTGCATTCGCCGGGGGTAATCAGGCCGGGGCAGTTCGGCCCGATCAGGCGCACATCGGGATAGTCGGCTTCCAGCACGGCTTTGACATTCAGCATGTCCAGCACCGGGATGCCCTCGGTAATGCAGGCGATGACTTCGATGCCGGCATCGGCCGCTTCGAGAATGGCGTCAGCCGCGAAGGGGGCGGGGACATAGATCATGCTGGCGGTGGCGCCGGTACTTTCGACGGCATCATGCACTGTGTCGAACACTGGGCGATCGAGGTGCCGTTGCCCGCCTTTGCCGGGGGTGACGCCGCCGACGAAATTCGTGCCATAAGCGATGGCCTGTTCCGAGTGGAAGCTGCCTTGTTTGCCGGTGAAGCCCTGGCAAATCACCCGGGTTTGACGGTTGACGAGAATGCTCATACGCGGCCTCCGTTCGCTTGGCGGGAAAGTGCGACGACCTGCGCGGCGGCGGCGGCGAGATCATGTTCGGCAACGAGATTCAGCCCGGATTCGGCCAGCAGGCGGCGGCCTTCCTCGGCATTCGTGCCTTCCAGCCGCACGACGGTGGGAATGGCCAGACCGACTTCCCGGGCGGCGGTGATGATGCCCTGGGCAATCAAGTCGCAGCGCACAATGCCGCCAAAAATGTTCACCAGAATGGCGGTCACGCGCGGATTTGCCAGAATCAGCTTGAAGGCTGCGGCAACTTTTTCGGTCGAAGTGCCGCCGCCCACATCCAGGAAATTCGCCGGACTGCCGCCCGCCGATTGAATCAAATCCATGGTGGCCATTGCGAGCCCCGCGCCATTGACCATACAGGCGATATCGCCCGTCAGTGAGATGTAATTCAGACCACTGGCCTGGGCGGCGACTTCGGTGGGGTCTTCCTGTGTCACATCCTTGGCGGCAAACAGCGCTTTCTGGCGGTAGGCCGCATTGCCGTCGATGGCGATTTTGGCATCCACGGCCAAGAGATCCCCCTGGGCGGTGATGGCCAGCGGATTGATCTCGATCAGGTCGGCATCGTGGCGCACGAAGGCGTCATACAGCCCGCGCAATAACGCCGGAAACTGCTTCAGCGCGGCATCGGTGAGCCCGAGCGCAAAGCCGACTTGCCGCGCCTGATACGCCATCAAGCCCACGGTGGGGTTCATCGTGATGCGCAGAATCGACTCTGGATGTTCGGCGGCGACCTGTTCGATATCCATCCCGCCGTGGCGCGAGGCAATCAGCACGATGCGTTGCGCCTGCCGATCGACCGTCAGCGCCAGATACAGTTCGCGGGCAATTGCGCTGGCCGGTTCGATCAGTAATTGATGAACGGGCAGACCGGATGGGCCGGTTTGATGGGTAACCAGGGTCTTACCCAGTAAATCGGCCGCCACGGCGCGAACTTCATCCGCCGAGCTTGCGATGCGCACCCCGCCGGCCTTGCCGCGTGCGCCACTGTGAATTTGCGCCTTGATGACCCAGCGGCCATCCGGGCTTGCGGGCAGTTGATCGTCGGCAGCCTGGGCGGGATGGTTGATGACCAGACCCGGAGCTACCGGGATGTTGAAGCCGGCCAATAGGGTTTTGGCCTGATATTCGTGTAGATTCATGGCGCAGCGCGTCGAGAATGGAAAGGGGCTATTGTCGCCCAGCCATGCGGGGTTGTATAGCGACGACCCGCCCTCGGAGCGGCGGGACGCGCTCAGGAATCGCGGATTGGATCAACGGCGCCCGTTTGGGGCAGGGTGCCCCAATGCGACCGGGCTTGCTGAATAAACCCAAGGATGGGTGTATTCCGCGCGGCCTTAGCGGGTCAAGTGCAGATCCCCGGCTTGCACATCGACAGCAATGGTGTCGCCGGGCAGATACTCGCCCCGAAGGATTGCCTGCGCCAAGCGGTTCTCCAGCCGTTGCTGGATGGCGCGGCGCAGCGGGCGGGCACCATACACGGGGTCGAATCCCGCTTCGCCCAGCAGGTCGAGTGCTGCGGTGCTCAGGGTGAGCGTCAGGTCGCGGTCGGCCAGGCGTTTGCGCAGGTAGTCGATCTGGATATCGACGATCCGGCGAATCTGTTCGCGCCCGAGCGGATGGAACACCACCACCTCATCGATGCGGTTAATGAATTCCGGCCGGAAGTGCCCACCGACGACTTCCAGCACCGCCGCTTTCATCGCCTCGTAGTCGTCCTTGCCAGCCATGTCCTGAATCCGGTGCGAACCTAAGTTCGAGGTCATCACGATCACGGTGTTGCGGAAATCGACCGTGCGCCCCTGGCCATCGGTCAGGCGGCCGTCATCCAGCACTTGCAGCAGCACATTGAACACATCGGGATGCGCTTTTTCGACCTCATCGAGCAGAATCACGCTGTACGGTTTGCGGCGGACGGCCTCGGTCAGATAGCCGCCTTCCTCATAACCGACATAGCCCGGCGGCGCGCCGATCAGGCGGGCGACCGAGTGCTTCTCCATGAACTCGGACATATCGATGCGCACCATCGCCTCCTCGGTATCGAACAGGAAGGCGGCGAGTGCCTTGGTCAACTCGGTTTTCCCGACCCCGGTGGGGCCGAGGAACAGGAAGGAGCCGTTTGGCCGGTTCGGGTCGGACAAACCCGCCCGTGAGCGGCGGATCGCATCGGCCACGGCGCGCACCGCCTCGACTTGCCCAACCACCCGCGCGCCCAACGCCTCTTCCATGCGCAGCAATTTATCCTTCTCGCCTTCGAGCATTTTAGCGACCGGGATGCCGGTGGCGCGTGACACGACTTCGGCGATTTCTTCGTCGGTGACTTTGTTGCGCAGGAGTTGCGGCGCGGTCTCCGCCTGTTCAGCCGATTGGGCCTGCGCCAGTTGGCGTTCCAGTTCGGGAATGCGGCCATATTGCAGCTCGGACATGCGGGCGAGATCCCCGGCGCGGCGGGCGGTTTCAAAATCGATGCGCGCTTGATCGAGCTGCTCTTTGACTTTGGCGCTGCCTTCCACGGCGAGTTTTTCCGCCTTCCAGATTTCTTCGAGATCGGCGTATTCGCGGCTCAGGCGCTCGATCTGCTCTTCCAGATCGGCGAGGCGTTTCTTGCTGGCTTCGTCGGATTCTTTCTTCAGCGCGACCTGTTCGATCTTGAGCTGAATCAGCCGCCGTTCGAGCCGATCCATTTCCTCCGGCTTGGAGTCGATTTCCATACGCAGGCGGGAGGCGGCCTCGTCGATCAGATCGATGGCTTTGTCCGGTAACTGCCGGTCGGTGATATACCGGTGCGACAGGGTGGCTGCCGCGACGATCGCCGGGTCGGTGATTTCCACGCCGTGATGCACTTCATAGCGCTCTTTCAGGCCGCGCAGGATGGCGATGGTGTCCTCGACGCTCGGTTCATCGACCAGCACTTTCTGGAAGCGGCGTTCCAGCGCCGCATCTTTTTCGATGTACTGGCGGTATTCATCGAGTGTGGTTGCGCCGATGCAATGCAGTTCGCCACGGGCGAGCGCCGGTTTGAGCATATTGCCCGCATCCATCGCGCCATCGGCCTTGCCTGCGCCGACCATCGTGTGGATTTCGTCGATGAATAGGATCACCCGGCCTTCCTGCTTGGCGACATCGTTCAGCACGCCTTTGAGGCGCTCTTCGAAGTCCCCACGGAATTTCGCGCCTGCGAGCAGTGCGCCCATGTCCAGCGAAAGCACACGCTTGTCCTTGAGATTTTCCGGCACCTCGCCGTTGACGATGCGCTGCGCCAGCCCTTCCACAATCGCCGTTTTGCCGACACCCGGCTCGCCGATGAGCACGGGGTTATTTTTGGTGCGCCGTTGCAGCACCTGGATGGCGCGGCGAATTTCCTCATCGCGGCCGATTACCGGATCGAGCTTGCCGGATTCGGCTCGGGCGGTGAGATCCACCGTGTATTTCTCCAGCGCCTGACGGGATTCCTCGGCATTGGCATCGTTGACGGGCTGCCCACCGCGCAGGGTGTTGATGGCCTTTTCCAGAACGCCCTTGCTGGCACCGGCTTTGCGCAGGAGTTCGCCCAGTGTGCTTTTGTCCTCGGCGGCGGCCAGCACGAACAATTCGCTGGAAATGAACTGATCTTTGCGCTGCTGCGCGAGTTTGTCGGTGACATTCAGCAGGCGGGAGAGATCGTTGGAAATATGCACCTCGCCCGCCGCGGCGCCGGAAACCTGCGGCAGACGGTCGAGCTGCTCGCCGAGCTGCGAGCGCAACAGACCCAGGTTGACATCGCATTGGCTGAGCAGATGCCGCACGGTGCCACCTTCCTGATCGAGTAAGGCGAGCAGGACATGCACCGGCTCGATGAACTGATGATCCCGGCCAACCGCCAGCGATTGGGCGTCGGCCAGCGCCAGTTGAAATTTGGCCGTTAATTTATCCATTCGCATAGTGAACCTCGTGCGAAAAATTCAGGTAAGTGCTCTGAATATGTGCGTGTCCTGCCTAAATTCAAGGGAACCCGGCGCGGATTTCCGTAAATTTTCTGTGGTATTGGTGGTGGTCGGATCGAGTCCGGGGGCTGTTCATCGTGAGGTACATCAATTATCATGATTTATGATCAATAAATTATGAGGATGGCTCGATGCAACAAACCCATTTCAATGAAAAATACCCGGTCTATGAACTGGTGCTGAGCAAACAGGAAACGACCGCCCAGAACGCGGCCGAGGTCATCGCGCGGTTGAAGGCGCAGATTTTGGCCAACCCGAATGCCGCATTCATCGGCCTTTTTGACCATTACGCGCATACCCGCGCCTTGCCGGAGGGTGAGATCGCGCCCGAAATTCTGGCGGCGCAGCACATCATTTTCTGCTTCGGCATCAAACTGCCGAACCCGCGCGTGATGGCTGTGCGCCCCCGCTCGATTGGCGTTACCGAATTCGCCGATCAGTTTGTCATCAACTTCCTTGAACCGCCGATGCCGATCGCCACGCAGGCGATGGAAGCCTGGGTGATGGCGCTGCGCGACCGCTGATCGGTCGAGTGCGTCATGCCGAGTCGAACCCCCGCGGCCAATCCGGGGGATTTTTTTGCGTGGTGGGGCGGTTAGATCGAGGAGACGCGCGGCGACACGGGCACGGCGTCCGCCGTCGGCGCGGGCAGGCGCGCATCGAGCCGATCGGCGCTTTCCTTCGCCCAATGAACCAGCTCCAAACGGCCATCGAGGTGCTCGGTAATGGCGGTGCAGTGCTCGACCCAGTCCCCGGCATTGGCGTAGCACACGCCATCGACCTCGCGCAGGTTTGCGTGATGAATGTGGCCGCAAATGATGACCTCGACCGACTGCTCCCGCGCGTGCCGCAGGGCGGCTTCTTCAAATTTTTCGATATAAACCCGGGCGTTCGGCACTTGGTTTTTAATGGCCAGTGAGAGGGACCAGTAGTCTTTGCCCAACTTGCGGCGTAGGTGGTGGCTGAGGCGGTTCATCCACATCAGTGCTTCGTAGCCCGCGTTGCCGATCCATTTGAGCAGACGGTTGTGCCGCACCACGCCATCGAATTCGTCGCCATGCAGAATCAAGGCAAGCCGGCCATCGGCCAGCGTGTGGCGATAGTTGCGATGCACCTCGACGCCCGCCATGTCGGCCGCGAGATAATCGCGGAAGAATTCATCGTGATTGCCGGGCACATAAATGACCCGGGTGCCTGAGGCGGCTAATTCGATGAATCGCTGCAGCAAGCGGGTGTTGATCATCGGCCAGTGCCAGCGATGGGTGCGCATTTTCCAGATGTCGAAGACATCGCCATCCAGAAACAGATAGTCGCACTCGATATGCGTCAGAAAATCCAGCAGATATTCGACGCGGGCATCCCGTGTGCCGAGGTGGATGTCGGAGATAAAGACACTGCGGTAGCGCAACCGGGTTGTGGCATTGGGCATGGGTCACTCCTCAGGAGGATGGGCAGGACTTGCCGCTTTATGCCGTGCGGAGGTGACGCCGTTGTGTCGCTTCGGTGTCAGTTTCTTTGCAGAATCGGTCAGAATGGGGCTGTATTCGTGTATTAGCGGATACTTTCCGTGTTTTTTGCGTGGTTTTGCGCAGAAAACCCATCTTAGACTAAGGAAATAAATGCCGACGGGAGTGTGTCATGCGTACCCTGATTTTGCTGTTGATGATGACGGGCGTGCTGGTGAGTGGTGCTTCTGCGGCTGCCTCGGCGGTCGAAAGCACGCCGGGTGCCCGGGTGGAAAATCCGGCCTATCCTTCGCCGAAGGTGGTGTTCGATTTTTATTTCGCCCGACCCGACGAGATCAATGCGGGCTTGTTCTGGATTCGTTCCTTGATTCAGCCATTGATGGACGCGCCCTACAACGAGGCGCCGGAGATGATGAAGATCGTGGTCGTGATTCATGGCACCGAGATCGTCACGCTGGCCAAAAAGAACGAGGCCAAATACCAGGAGGCGGTGGAACGCATGCGCTATTACCACGATCTGGGCGTGCAATTTCATGTCTGCGGTTTGGCGCTGCATGATTACGACTACACCCCGGCCGAGATGCAGCCCTTTGTCACCATTGTGCCGTCGGCGATGGCCGATCTCGTGGGCTTACAGCAGCAGGGCTATGCGTTGATCGAGCCGAAGATTCTGGGCAAACAACTGTCGATTCACGATATTCGTTGAAGCACGGCGGCTTTCGGGGCTCAGCGCCGCTTAAGATCCGCATGACGGCTGACCAAGCGGTCGAGAAACAAAATCCCGTCGAGGTGATCGACCTCGTGCTGGGCGATGCGTGCTTCAAATCCTTTGAGCGTAAATTGACAGGGTTTGCCGTTGCGATCCCGTGCCTGGAGCTCGATGGTTTCCGCGCGAATCACCTTGCCGGTGTAATCGGGGACGGAAAGACAGCCCTCGCGCCCGACGGCAAACCCATCCCAATGGGTGATTTCCGGGTTGATGAGCACCAGCGGGCCGTGGTTTTCCACCGGTCGCTTGGCTTTGGTGGCATCGACGAAACAGATGCGCTGCAGCCGCCCGACCTGGGGCGCCGCGATGCCGACGGCACCCGGCCCACCGGCGCAGGTTTCGAGCAGATGGTCGATGAACGATTGCAGCTCTGTGCCGAAATCGTCCACCGGATCACACACGGTTTTCAGCCGCTGATCGGGGTAGGTGAGAATCGGTAAGGCCGCCACGATTACCCCCGCACGGTGTCCAGAGCCTGCACCCGCACGGTCAGCCCCTGACCCAGCCCGGCGACGGCGCGTTCCACGGCCTCGATGCCTTGCCGCGCCTCGCCTTCGATTTGCATGATGTAGATTGGGGCGTCGGCGGTGCCGCCGACATCCGAACGCAGATCCAGCACATTGAAGCCCGATTCCAGCAAAGCGCCAGTCACATCGGCCACGATCCCCGCGCGATCGGCGCCGTGTACCGTGACCAGGACATCTGGCTCGCGGGACTGGTGCAACGCGGCATCTGTTTCATCGATATGCAGTTTCAGGCTGAACGCCGCGCGCACGGATTCGAGGAGTCCGGTCACATCGCCGACGCTGCCGGCGCCGCGCACCATCATCATGATGGCGAACTGGTTGCCGAGCCGCATCATCGCGGCCTCGCCCAGTTCGGCACCGACGGCGTATAGCACGCGGGTGACATTCGCGACAATACCCGGCCGGTCGGCGCCGACGAGGGTCAGGATGAGCCAGGAATCAGACATGACGGGAGTTCCTTGTGTCGAATAGGGGTGAACAGGGAGAGACCGGATTATGGTCAACTTTTCGAGATGCGCAATCCGCAAAGGTTCCTGTCGGGTCAGCGGCTGCGCCAGACGAGCGTCGCCATCCGGCCGCACCGGCCGCCCGAACCTCGATAGGAATAGAACTGTTCCCTCAGGCTCGCCGTACAGAGGCCGCCGCCAAAGATTGCCGAAATCCCCGCGCGCGCCAGTCGCCGACGGGCGAGCCAGAACAGATCAGCCCACCATTTGCCGGGTGTGCCCGTGGGCTCAAAGGCGTCGGTGCTGTCGGCATCGACCGCAAGAAAGGCGGTGCGGACTTCGTCGCCGACTTCAAACGCGCGGGCGCCAATGGCCGGGCCCAGCCAGACCTGAATGGCGCCCGGCGGCGCGGAAAACCGCGCGAGCGTCGATTCGAGCACGCCCGCGGCGAGCCCGCGCCACCCGGCATGCGCCACCGCGATTTCCTGCCCATCGGTGCGGGCAAAAACCACGGGCAGGCAATCGGCGGTCAGCACGGCCAGCACCTCGCCGGGTTGATTCGTGTAGGCCGCATCGGCGACTGGGCATTCGCCGGGCGCTGGAGCGTCCTCGGCGACGAGGGTGCCATGCACCTGATCGAGCCAGCGGGGCTCGGCGGGCAACTTCAGCGCGGCGCGCAGCCGTTGCCGGTTCTGTGTGACCGCCGCGGGGTCGTCCCCGACATGGGTGGCGAGATTCAGCGTGTCGAAAGGCGTGTGGCTCACGCCGCCGTGTCGCGTCGTGGTGCCTGCCTGCACGCCGGGCGGCAGCGGCCAGTCTGCCGCCAGCCAGCCGATGGATGGCTCATTCGCGCACATAAATGACCTCGGCCGCATCATCGTCTTCGTCGAGGGCGGCCGAGCCGCCCGACATTTGATCGCGATACTCCTGAAGCAGCGCGAGCAGCTCTTTGAAATCCTCCGGCAACGGTGCTTCGAAGCGCATTTTCTCTCCGCTGAGGGGGTGTTCCAGCGTGAGATAGCGGGCGTGCAGTGCTTGCCGGCCGAAGCCGCGCAGGATGTCGATCAGTGCCGCGCGCGCGCGGGGGGGCAGAATCGGCCGTCCGCCATACACCGGGTCGCCCACCACCGGGTGGCGGATATGCGCCATATGCACGCGGATTTGATGCGTGCGCCCGGTTTCGAGCTGAACCCGCAGCCAGCTATGGCCGCCGTAGATTTCCAGCGGGCGGTAATGGGTGACGGCTGGCTTGCCGAATGCCGTGACCGCTTGTCGCTGCCGATCGCGCGGATGGCGGCCAATTGGGGCGTCTACCGTGCCCGGTTTGTCGAGCACGCCGGTGACGACCGTATCGTATTCGCGGCGAATCTGTCGGGCGGCGAGTCGTTCCACCAGGATCTTGTGGGCGGCCAGCGTTTTGGCCACCACCATCACGCCGGAGGTTTGTTTGTCCAGCCGATGCACCACGCCCGCTCGGGGCACCTGCACCAGGCCGGGGTCATGGAACAGCAGGGCATTGACCAGCGTGCCATCGGGGTTGCCCACGGCGGGATGCACGACCATGTCTGCGGTCTTGTTCAGCACCAGAATCGCCTCATCCTCAAACAGGATGTTGAGCGGAATGTCTTGAGGTTCGGCGGCGACTTCTTCCTCCAGTTCGGCCAGCAGCTCGACCTGCTCTCCGCCAAAGACGGTCGCACGCGGCCGGGCGGGTGCCCCATCGACCAGCACCTCCCCGTCCTTGATCCAGCCCTGGATTCGGCTGCGAGAAAAATCCGGCCAGCATTGGGCGAGTGCCTGATCCAGCCGCATGCCGGCCAGCTCCGATCCCAAGGTCAATGAATACGCCACTTGCACGGCAGGCTCCTTCGCGCCAAAGACGAAATTGTCAGAATAAAAAATGAGGAATTCCCGAGGCGAGGCGCTTGGTTAATTGGCCTGAATCTGCGATTATGGCGCGATTCATTTTTTATGCCGAATACCCGTATACCCTCGCTTCAAGGATTTGCCAGTATGTCGTTTTCTCCCCTTGAACACCAAGCGTTCTCCCCGAAAAAACTGTTGGTCGGCGTGCTCATCGTCGGTGCGTTGGCGCTGACCAGCGGCTGTTCCTGGTTTTCCAAGGACGATAAAGACAAAGCCGAACTCGCCGATCCCACGATTTCAGCCGCACAGTTGTACGATGAAGCGTCCAGCGCCATGCGTCGGGATGACTATGGCACGGCGATCAAGAAATATGAAACCCTCGAAGGCCGTTATCCCTTCGGCGCGTACACCGAGCAAGCCCAGCTGGAAGTGGCCTACGCCTATTACAAATACGACGAGCCGGATTCCGCCATCGCCGCAGCGGATCGTTACATTCAGCTGCACCCGCAAGGCAAGAATGTGGACTATGCCTTGTATCTCAAGGGGTTGGCCAATATGGGGCGCGGTGATTCCTTTCTCAATCACATTGTGAAGCCCAACCTCGCCTACCGGGATCAAAGCATCCTGCGCAATGCCTACAAAGCATTCAGCGAATTGGTCACGCGCTTTCCGAACAGCAAGTATGTGGAAGATGCCAGCGTTCGGCTGGTCAAGATCCGTAACTATCTGGCCGAGCACGAAATTTATGTGGCGGAATACTATATGAAGCGGGGGGCGTGGTTGGCGGCGGCGAACCGTGCGCAAAACGCTCTGAGCGAATTCAATGGCTCCACTTCGACGATCCCCGCGCTGGAAATTCTGATTGCCGCATACCACAAGCTCGGTCTGACCAAAGAGGCGGCGGATGCGCAGCAGGTGCTGGATGCGACGCGCGCGGCGAACAAGATTCCTGCGCCGAAAGCCTGACCGCTCGGGGTGATCTGGCGTGCATGCCCCGCTCAATAAGCCCCGGACGGTGCTCTTTGCCAGTTTGATTGGCACCACCATCGAATTTTTCGATTTCTATATTTTCGCGACCGCAGCAGCACTGGTCTTCCCCCGGCTGTTTTTCCCGGCGACGGATCCCAATAGCGCCATCCTGCAGTCGCTGGCAACCTTCGCGCTCGCGTTCTTTGCGCGCCCGATCGGTGCCGCCGTGTTCGGTCATTTTGGCGACCGCGTCGGCCGAAAAACCACCCTGGTCACGGCGCTCCTCACTATGGGGCTTTCGACGGTGGCGATCGGTTTGCTTCCCACCTATGAACAGATCGGCCTCTGGGCGCCCGCGCTGTTGGCCTTGTTCCGCTTCGGTCAGGGGCTTGGCCTGGGCGGCGAATGGGGCGGCGCGGTGTTGTTGGCGACGGAAAATGCCCCGCCGGGCAAGCGCGCCTGGTATGGCATGTTTCCCCAGTTGGGCGCGCCGCTTGGCTTTGTGCTGTCCAGTGGCACTTTTCTGATTCTGGGTGGGCTGCTCGATGAGGCACAGTTTTTTGCCTGGGGCTGGCGCATCCCCTTCCTTGCCAGTGCGGTGCTGGTCGTCGTCGGGCTGTATGTTCGGCTGCAGTTGACGGAAACCCCGAGTTTCTCCGCAGCAATGGCGCGGCAGGAGCGGGTGCGTCATCCTTTTCTGGCCGTGTTCCGGCATCATGGCCGCGCCCTGTCGATCGGGATCCTGGTGGCGCTGGCCACCTATGTCACTTTCTATCTGATGACGGTGTTCGCGCTGACCTATGGCACAAACCAGCTGCGCTACTCGCGGGAATCGTTTTTGCTGGTGCAGTTGTTTGCGGTGCTGTTCTTCGCCGCGATGATCCCCGTGTCCAGCGTGCTGGCGGATCGGCTGGGGCGGCGGGTGGTGTTGATGGGGATTACCGTACTCATTTTTCTGTTCGGCTTTGCCTTTGCGCCCCTGTTCATCGCCAATGACCTGTCTGCCGTGACCGCGTTTTTGGTGTTGGGACTGGCACTGATGGGCTTGACCTATGGCCCGCTGGGCACCCTCTTGTCCGAATTGTTTCCCACGGCGGTGCGCTATACCGGCGCTTCTCTGGCGTTCAATCTCGCGGGGATTTTTGGCGCTTCGCTGGCACCGTATATCGCGACCTGGCTGGCAACCCATGTGGGGCTGCAGGCGGTGGGGTATTACCTATCGGCGGCCGCTGGGTTGACGCTTGTGGGTCTCTGGCTGGTGCGGGAAACCCGCGATACCGCGTTCTGAGCGTCTCTCACAGTCGATCAAGGCGGCGGGTATTCAGCCATTGCGGGAGGTTGGCGAGTCGAGCGCCCGCCAAAGCACGGCGCCGGCCTGCGCGGCTTGCCAGGGGATGTGGACGATGGCCGGCGCGGCATCTGGCGATAGCTGCGGCAGCCAGTGCCGCAGAGCGCTGAGGTTGTCCGGTGCGTTGGCCGTTGGCGGCGCGGATTGATTGAGGACGACGGCGGCCAGCGGCAGGCGGCGCGCGGCCAGAATCATCAAGGCGCTGAATAAAGCGCTCAGGCTGCCCAGGCGGTCGGGCGCGATCAGGATCACGGGCAAACCCGTGGCGGCGGCCAGGTCGAGGTTCAATGCCTGTTCGGCAACCGGTGAGCACAGCCCGCCGGCGGTTTCGACCAGCCAGACATCCGCCCTGCTCGACGACTGTGGCGGCAGGTGCGGCAAAAGATCGTTGACCAAATCGAGGCGGCAGCCTTCCTGCCGCGCGGCTTCGGGCGCTGCCAGGGGGGCGGCAAAACGCAGCGGGCAGACGGTTTTCAGGGGTTCGATCTCTCCGGCGGCCTGCCATAGGGCGGCACCGTCGGCGGGGTGGCGTTCGCCGTTGCGTTCGATGCAGCCGGTCTCCACCGGTTTTCTCACGGCAACGCGGGTGCCGCGCTGGGTCAGTTCGGCGGCGAGGGCAGCGCCGAGGGTGGTTTTGCCGACGCCCGTGTCCGTGGCGAGCAATACCCAGCCGCGCGGCGACACCATTAGGCGGCGGGCAGCGCGTGCCCGGTCAGCCGCCGATAAGCTTCGAGGTAGCGGTCGCGGGTTTGGCGGACGATCTCGGGCGGGATCACGGGGCCGGGCGCCTGTTTATTCCAATCCAGCGTTTCGAGCCAATCGCGCACGAATTGCTTGTCGAACGACGGCGGGCTGATGCCGGGGCGGTACGCATCGACCGGCCAGAAGCGGGACGAATCGGGGGTCAGCACTTCGTCGATGACATGCAGGGTGCCCGCCTCGTCGATGCCGAATTCGAACTTGGTATCTGCAATGATGATGCCGCGTGCGAGGGCGTAGGCCGCCGCCTCTTGATACATGGCCAGCGAGATCCGCCGGACAGCCTCCGCCAGCGGCGCGCCGAGCGTGGCGCTCATGGTGGCGAAATCGATGTTTTCATCGTGTTCGCCCACCGCGGCTTTGGTCGCTGGTGTGAAAATCGGTTCGGGCAGGCGCTCGCCGAGTTGCAAGCCTGGCGGCAGGGGAATGCCGCACACCGATCCACAAGCCTGGTAATCCTTGTAGCCGGAGCCGATCAGATAGCCCCGAACCACGGCCTCGATGGGTAACGCTTTGAGCCGTTTGACGCGGATACTGCGCCCCAGCAAGGGCGCGCGCAGGCTGGGGTCGGGGATCAGCGCATCCAGCGATTGATCGGGCATCAGGTGATTCGGCACGAGGTGCGCGAGCCGGTCGAACCAGAAATTGGCAATCGCCGTCAGCACACGCCCTTTATCGGGAATCGGCGTGGGTAGAATGACATCGAACGCGGAAAGACGGTCGGTGGTGACGATCAACAGCTCCTGTTCGCTGATGCCGTACATATCGCGCACCTTGCCGCGGTGGAGCAACGGCAGCTGGGGAAGGTGGGATTCCATAAACGGGGCGGCGATTTGAGTCATGGTCTATATAATTAGCTTGTTATTGAAATGCGCGCGCCATCGTTGTCCGCGCCGGGTTGGGGCATTGTATTGACCCAAGGGTGAAATTGCGAACGGGGACGAGGCATTCCCCGATCTGGGGAGGCATCATGCGGCCGTGGCGGTTATTGATCTGGCTATGCTGGCTTGGCGGGCTGGGGTTGACTCAAGCCGCTTGGGCGGATTTTTCCCTACCGTATGGCACACAGGGGAATCAGCTCGATGTGACCGTGATTGGAGCCGAGCACCCCACCCAGCCGCTGTTTCTGTGGTTGACCAATCAATATGGCAAAACCGAAGGCGAGCGGGCCTTGGCGCACGCGCTCGCCCGACGCGGGGCGACCGTCTGGCAGGTCGATCTACTCGACTCCTTATTGCTCTCGCGCACCAACGATAGCGTTCGCACCCTGAACGGCCACGCCGTCGCGGCGTTGATCGATGCCGGGGTCAAGACCGGGCGGCCGGTGGTTTTGGTGGGGCTGGATCGGATGGCGGTGCCCATTCTGCGCGGCCTGCATCACTGGCAGCGGTCGGTTCAGAACACCCGCGCCGTGGCCGGCGCGATCCTGTTGTTCCCCAATCTCTATCGGGGCACCCCGGTTGCGGGGGTTCAGCCCCAGTTTCTGGGCATCGTCTCGGCCACCAACATGCCCGTGATGATTCTTGAACCCGAGCGCGGGGTGAACCGGAATCGTCTGGGGCAACTGCTCGATCAATTGCAGACGGCGGGGAGTCCGGCCTTCGCGCACATCATTCCCGATGTGCGTGATTATTTCCCGCTGCACCTGCATGAGGCGCAAAACGATACGCTGACGCATCTGCCCGCTTTGATGAAACCGTACGAGGCTCGGGCGATGCAGCAATTACCCGCGCAATTGCTGCGTTTCACGAGCCTGTTGGCGCAAGCCCCGCACCCAACACGGGTATTGCCGATCGATGAGGCGCTGGAGAAGCCCTTGCAGCAGCAATTTGGCTTGATTGCGCATGAACCGCCCCCACCGGCACATAATTTCGATCTGCCCGATGTCGAGGGCAATCTGGTGCGGTTGATGGCACCTGGTCAGCCGATGGCGGGCGTGACGCTGGTGAATTTCTGGGCGAGCTGGTGCCCGCATTGCGTGGAAGAGATCCCCTCGATGAAAGCGCTGGCCGGGCATTATGCGCCCAGCCAATTGCGGGTGTTATCCATTAATTTCAAGGAATCACCGCAAGAAGTCTCGACCTTTATCCAGCCCTTTGGCCTGAATTTTCCCGTGCTGCTCGACCGGGATGGTTCGGTCGCCAAACAATGGGGCGTGTTTGCCTTTCCCAGCTCCTTTCTGGTCGATGCGCAGGGGCGTGTGCGCTATTCGGTCAACGCCTCGATTGATTGGGATGCGCCCAAGGTTCGAGCGCTGATCGATCAACTCTTGGCGCATTCGCCCATGAAACCCGCGCCCATGACACCCGCTGCGGTATCATCCGACGCCTCAAAATAACGAAAGCACCGTCATGCGTGTTCTGGGTATCGAAACTTCCTGCGATGAAACCGCGATAGCGGTCTATGACACCACGGCGGGACTGCTGGCCAATCAGATTCACTCACAAACGGCCGTGCATGCGCGCTTCGGCGGCGTAGTGCCGGAATTGGCGGCGCGCGACCATGTGCTCAAGTTGCCGAGCCTTTTGACCCAGGCGCTGGCGGAAGCCGATTGTTCATTGGCGCAGATCGATGCCATCGGCTATACCCAGGGACCCGGTTTGCAGGGCGCGCTCATGACGGGCGCCGCGTTTGCCAAGGGGTTGGCTGTGGCACGCGGGCTGCCGACACTGGGCATTCATCATCTCGAAGGACATATTCTGGCGCCCTTGCTCGATCAGCCTGCGCCAGAGTTTCCGTTTCTGGCGCTATTGGTCTCCGGCGGGCACACCCAGCTCATCGCGGTGCGCGGGCTGGGGGCGTATGAGTTGCTGGGGGAAAGTATCGACGATGCCGTGGGTGAAGCGTTTGATAAATCGGCGAAACTCATGGGCTTGGGTTATCCCGGCGGTGCGGCGTTATCTGCTTTGGCGGCGCAGGGGGATCGAACGGCCATCGCGTTTCCTCGGCCGATGACTGATCGTCCCGGACTCGATTTCAGTTTCAGCGGATTGAAAACGGCCGTTGCCCTGTCGATCGCACAGGGTGTGCCGCATCGGGATGTCGCGGCGTCTTTTGAGCAGGCCGTGATCGATACCCTGGTCATTAAAATCATCCGCGCCTTGAATCAGACGGGGTTTGAGCGATTGGTGCTGGCGGGCGGCGTGGCCGCCAACCGGCCCCTGCGCGCCCGGCTGGCGGCCTTGATGAAGGAACGCGGTGGCCTGGCGTTCTATCCGCCGACGGTATTGTGCACGGACAATGCCGCCATGATTGCCCTGGTGACCGCCCTGCGTGTGGGTACTGGTCAGCGGGATGCCGGTAGCCCGTTCACCGTGCGGCCGCGTTGGCCGTTGATGGCCTTGGAATCGGGTTGAGTTATTTCTTGCCGATTTTGGGTTCTTCGCCACGCCAAAGGCGTCGAATGTTGCGGTGATGGCGGGCGATCAATAGGGCGGACATGGCGCTGATGGCCAGCGAGATGACCGGCGGAGCCAGATACACTGCTGCCAAGGCTGCAATCACGGCGGCGAGCAGCGCGGACAGCGAGGAATAGCGCGTAAAATAGGCTGAAGCCAGCCAGGTGGTGACGCAGAGCGCGCCCACGGGCGGGCTGAGCGCCAGCAGCGCCCCGGCCGCGGTCGCCACGCCCTTGCCGCCCTTGAAGCCAAAAAATACCGGGAACAGATGCCCGATAAAGGCAGCAAAAGCGGCCAGCGCAAGTGCGGCGTCCGGTGCCTGCAACAGCCGCAGGAATAACACTGGCAGAATCCCCTTGCCGAGATCGCCCAGCAAGGTGAGGATGGCCGCCTTTTTGCCGCCGAGGCGCAGCACATTGGTTGCGCCGGGGTTGCCGGAACCGGCGGTGCGGGGATCCGGCAAGCCGAACAACCGGGCGACCAGCACGGCACTGGCAATCGAACCGATAAAATAACTGACGAGCGCAACACCGCCCAGGGCGGCGGGAGAAGAAAAATCCAGCATGAGTACCTTCGAGCCAAAGCGACAGTCGATGCTGCCTCAGCCTATTATCCCGACAGGCGAGGCGTAAGCGCAAATGTGCCCAGCCGATTCCTCCGAGAAAACCGTGTATTTGATCGCGGGTTGGTCGTTCACCCCGGCCATGTGGACGGGGTGGCTGCAGTCGCTTGCGGGGCAATGGCCCGGTGCGCTTCGATGGGTGCCGCTATCTGCCGAGGGTTTTGCCGCTTGGATGACCGGCGATGCGTCCCACGCGCCCGATGGGTCGCCGCTAATACCGGGCGCCTATGCGGCCTTGGGTTGGTCGCTCGGCGGGAGTTTGCTGGCTGAATCGGTCATCCGGCAGCGTTGGCGACCCGAGCCCGCTTGCGTAGTTAGCGCATCTCCCCGATTTCTCGCGGAGCCCCAGACCGGCTGGCCTGGTGTGTCAGCGGTGGCTTTACATGCCCTGCGACGGCAGGTGTTGCGCGATCCCGAGGGGGCATTAGCGCAGTTTGATCAATGGTTGCGCCTGCCGGTCGAGCATTTACCGAGGGAGCGAGATCCTGCGGTGTTGTGCGCTGGTCTGGACTGGTTGGCGCGGCTGGATCATCGCCCCTGGGTCGAAGACCTTCCCCTGCGCTGGTTGTGCGGCGGTGAAGATCCACTCGTCCCCGAACCGGGCCGTCTGCCGAAGTCGGCCACGCGGGTTTCTGCGGCCGGTCACGGCTTGCCTTTCACGCACCCTGATCGCTTACTGGCGGAACTCATGACGCATGACTGACCACGATTTGCTCGATACCGCCCGCGTGCGCGCACGCTTCAACCGCGCCAGCGACACCTACGACCGTCATGCGTTGGTGCAGCAGGAAATCGGCCGCCGCCTGGACGAGCGGTTTGAATGGCTGCGCTTGACCCCGCGGCGCATTCTGGATTTGGGCGCGGGCACTGGCCAGCTCACGGTGGCGATGCGCCGACGGTTTCCTCGGGCGCAGGTTGTGTCGCTCGATTTGGCGGAAGCCCTGCTGGCACGCGTGCCCAAACAGGGTAGGATCTGGCGACGCCGGGCGGTGGTCTGTGCGGATATGCACCAACTGCCGTTTGCGGCGGGCAGCTTTGATGTGGTGGTCTCGAATTTCGCCGTGCAATGGAGTCAGGATCTACCCCGGCTGTTTGCCGAAGTGGCGCGCGTATTGGCCGCAGGCGGGGCGTTTCTGTTCACGACCTTGGGGCCGCAGACTTTGCGGGAATGCCGGCTGGCCTGGCGATCCGTGGATCATGCGGCGCATATCAACCAGTTTACGGATTTGCATGAAGTCGGGGATGCCCTGGTGTCCGCCTGTTTTGCTGACCCGGTCATCGATCAGGAGCAATTGACGGCGCATTATTCGAGCGCAGATGCGCTGTTGGCGGAGCTGCGGGCGGTGGGTGTGGGCAACAGCCTGACGACGCGCCCGAGGGGGTTGACGGGGCGTAAGGCATGGCAAGCGTTCATGGCCGCTTTGTCGGCGCAGGCGGAGCCGCAGGGAGTGCCGCTGACCTATGAAGTGATTTACGGTTTGGGCTGGGGGGCGGGTATTTCTCCGTTGCTTGGTTCTGCGCCACTGCGTGTTGAGAGTGTGTCAAATGACACAAAAGATCGTCATTTACCTTAATAGAATTTGTTTATGCAAGGGCTTGTTGGTTGGATTTTTGTTGGGCGAAGGCATATTGGTCAATAAAAATCAAAGGGTTGGCTGTGTTGTATGTATGAGTACATGAGTTTTTTTGTTGGTTTTTGTGTGTTTTAGAATGCTTTAATATGGCGCCTTGAAATTGGAGGCTCTGACGCTGGGCGTTTTGAGTCGGTTAAAACTCGAGTGGAGGGGTCAAGATGTCTGCGAACACAGCGGCTATAACGGCAGAGCAGTACAATTACGACATTGTCAAAAAATTTGCCATCATGGCGATGGTTTGGGGTCTGTTAGGCATGTCTGCTGGCGTGTACATCGCAAGCGAACTGGCGTGGCCCTTTCTGAACTTCGATATTGCGGAAATCACCTTCGGTCGCCTTCGTCCGGTGCATACCAGTCTGGTGATTTTCGGCTTCGGCGGCAGTGCGCTGTTTGCCACTTCTTACTATATCGTTCAACGCACCTGTCAGACTCGTCTGTGGGGTGGAAAGTTTCTGCCGGAATTTACTTTCTGGGGTTGGCAGCTGAGCATCGGCATTGGTGTGATCCTTTACATGATGGGCTACACCCAGGCGCGCGAATACGCTGAGTTTGTTTGGCCGGTTGACTTGGGTATCTTGGTGACCTGGGTTGCTTATGCGCTGGTGTTTACGATGACCATCAAAAATCGGAGCCAGCCGCATATTTATGTGGCGCTGTGGTTCTACATGGCGTTCATTCTGGCGACGGCGTTGCTGCATATTTTCAACAACCTCGCGGTGCCGGTGGCTTGGAACAGCCTGGATTCTTACAGCCTGTTCTCTGGCGTACAGGATGCGATGACTCAGTGGTGGTATGGCCATAATGCGGTGGGCTTCTTCTTGACTGCGGCCTTCCTCGGGATGATGTATTACTTCGTGCCGAAGCAGGCCGGTCGTCCGATTTACTCCTATCGCTTGTCAATCGTTCACTTCTGGGCGTTGTCCTTCCTCTATATGTGGGTAGGCGCACATCACCTGCACTGGACGGCGCTGCCGGACTGGGTATCTACCCTGGCGGCGACTTTTTCCATCCTGCTGCTCCTGCCGTCCTGGGGCGGGATGATCAACGGCATCATGACGCTCTCAGGCGCTTGGGAAAAGCTGCGTACGGATCCCATCATGCTGTTCTTGATTACCGCACTGGCGTTCTACGGGATGTCCACTTTTGAAGGCCCGATGATGTCGCTCAAATCTGTGAATGCGCTCTCGCATTACACGGACTGGACGATCGGTCATGTCCACTCAGGCGCGCTCGGTTGGGTGGCCATGATTACCATCGGATCGTTCTATCACATGGTGCCACGGCTGTGGGGCGTGAAGTTGTACTCCACCCGCCTCGTGTTCGCCCACTTCTGGATCGCGACGATCGGTGTCGTGCTGTACATCGTGGCGATGTGGGTGTCGGGTATCGGCCAAGGTTTGATGCTGCGCGCCTTTGACCAGTACGGCAACCTGGCCTACACCTTCGTCGAAACCGTGACCTTTATGCACATTCCTTATGTCGTGCGTGCCTTGGGTGGTGCGATGTTCCTGAGCGGCATGGTGCTGATGGCGTACAACCTGTACATGTCTGTTTGGGGTGCCCGGCGTGAGCTGGCTCCCGTGCAAGGTCAGGCCGCTGTGGCCGCTGTGCGTGGTTGAGCGTAAGAGAGACTACTCATGAAACACGAAAGTATTGAAATCAACTCGGCGCTGCTGATTGTATTGACCCTCGTGGTCATCAGTATCGGTGGACTGGTAGAGATTGTGCCCCTGTTCCACATCAAGGGGACAGTGGAGCAGGTCGATGGGGTGCATCCGTACACCCCGCTGGAACAACTGGGGCGCGATATTTATGTCCGGGAAGGGTGCTATCTGTGCCACTCCCAGATGATTCGCCCGTTCCGGGACGAAATGCTGCGGTACGGTCACTACTCACTGGCGGCTGAGTCGCAGTATGACCACCCGTTCCAATGGGGGTCTAAACGCACCGGCCCTGATCTGGCGCGTGTGGGGGGTAAATATTCCAACGAGTGGATGACCCAGCATTTGATTCATCCGCAATCCTTGGTGCCGGAATCGATCATGCCGTCTTATCCTTGGCTGATGCAGCCGCTGAACTACAGCGACATTGATGCACGGATGAAGGCATTGCGCGATGTGGGTGTGCCCTATTCGCTGACCCAGGCAGAGTACGAGGCCAATGTGAAGAAATTTGGTAAGGATCTGGCCGATCAGTTCGTGATTGCCAATGGGGTCGAGTCGGTGAAGAAAGAAGCGGCCTCGCAAAACTGGGACGGTAATCCGAAGGAAATCACTCAGATGGATGCCTTGGTCGCCTATCTGCAGGTCTTGGGTACCATGGTCGATTTCTCCAAATACGATCAAGGTTATTTCTCAAAATTCCGGTAATCCGTGAGCTGTTGGAGATCAGGTTTTGATTAGCGCTTTTTTTGACTGGATAGGTCGCCCGGAGATTGCAAAACCCATTGAATTGGTTTTGCTGTTCTCGATATTCATTATCGTGGTGTTTTATGCCTATGCCAGTCGGAAGCGCAGCAAGCGGTTGGAGTCCTACAAAGACATCCCTTTCCTTGATGATCATGACCACATTCCGACGGATGCTAAAAACAAGCAGGTGAACAAAAATGAGTCAGAGCCCAGAAATTAAGAAGGGTCAGGTCGAAACCACCGGCCATGTGTGGGACGGTGATCTGCGCGAATACAACAACCCGCTGCCGCGCTGGTGGCTGTGGGCGTTCTACGGCACGATCGTGTTCGCCGTGGTGTATTGGATTCTGTATCCGGCATGGCCGTATGCGGGTACCTATACGAAAGGTGTCGAAACCGTTTCCTTCACGGTCAAAGAGCCAAATGGCCAGGAAAAAACCGTAACGGAGCATTGGAATAGCCGGGCGCTGTTCAATAAGGATATGGAGTCCAGCCCCTCGGCGCTGGCGCAGAAAGAATGGCTGGCGAAAGTCAAAGACATGAGCTTTGAACAAATTGCCGCGAATCCGGATACGCTGAACTTCGCCCGTTCGATGGGGCACGCGTTGTTTGGTGACCATTGCGCGGCATGCCACGGCACGGGCGGGCAAGGCGTGTTGTCCATGAATCCGGAAGCCTCGTATCCCAACCTGACCGACGATGCTTGGATTCATGGCAGCAGCTATGAAAAAATCGTACAGGATATTACCAACGGCATTCACGGCAACATGCCGGCCTTTGGTGCGTTGTTCCAGGGTGAAAAGCGTGCCGACCTGGCGCAGTATGTCTTGAGCCTGTCGCATCAGTCGGGCGTTAATGAAGAGGCGGCGAATCGGGGTAAGGCCTTGTTTGCTACCTGCGCGGGTTGCCACGGAGCCACGGGTGCAGGCAACCAGATGATCGGGGCGCCGAACCTGACGGATCAATCCTGGGATTTCGTGGATATTTCCGGCGCGAAAGATTATGACGAAAAACTCAAGTTGATTGAGGGTGTCATTGCCAATGGCTTGAATCATCAGATGCCAAAATTTGGTGACCGGTTGAGTCCGGAGCAAATTCGTCTGCTGGCGGTGTATGTCCGTCAATTAGGCGGTAGCTAATCTCGCAGGGATGCTTAGGGCACCGGCTTCAGGCCGGTGTTTTTTTTTCCGCAGGCTGCAGGGGTAACGATTGATGTCACAAGATCACTTAACCGCACAGGAACCCGAATTGTATCAAGCGCGGGAGGCGATTCATCCCAAAGCGATTCATGGCCGGTTTCGTCGCTTTAAGACGGGGGTGCTGTTGCTGGCTTATGCGGTCTTTTTCTTGTTGCCCTGGGTTCGCTGGGAGCGATTGGTCGGGCCAGATCAGGCGGTGATGTTTGATATCCCCACGCGCCGCTATTACCTGTTCGACTTGATTATCCACCCACAGGACATGTTCCTGCTGGCGGGTTTTCTGATTTTGGCGGCCTGGTTGTTGTTTTTTGTGACCGGTCTCGTTGGCCGCGCCTTTTGTGGCTACTTCTGCTTTCAAACCTTATGGACTGATGTCTTCATGAAGGTTGAATACTGGGTGCAAGGAGATCGAAATAAACGGATGAAGTTAGAAAAGCAGCCATGGAATGCGGAGAAAATCACGAAAAAAGGGCTGACGGTATTGATTTGGACGCTGATCGCGTTCTGGACCGGCTTCACTTTTACTGCGTACTGGGCTGATGCGCCTCAACTGTTTATCGCGTTCTTTACTGGCCAGGCGGCGAGTGCGGCGTATATCACCACCGGGATTCTCACGGCGACCACACTCGTGGCGGCGGGTTTTGCGCGCGAGCAGGTGTGCATCTACATGTGCCCCTATGCGCGGTTTCAGGCGGTGATGTTCGACAAGGAAACTTTGCTGGTCAGCTACGATGTTCATCGCGGGGAGGGCAGTCAAGGGCGAAAACCCTTGCAAAAAGGCTTGATGACGCGGGAGGAGCGGCATGCGGCGGGCGCGGGGGATTGCATCGACTGCAAGCTCTGCGTGCAAGTCTGCCCGACGGGGATTGATATTCGGGATGGCCTTCAACTGGCCTGTATATCCTGCGGACTGTGTATCGATGCCTGCAATGAAATCATGACCAAGCGCGGTTGGCCGCAGGGTCTGATTCGTTATGCCTCCGAAGTGGAGTTGGAAACAGGCAAGAAACCCAGCCTGCTTAAATTCCGCACGATTGGCTACGGTGTTGCCACCACCGTGGCGAGTTTGCTGTTGATCTATGGGTTTTATGCCATGAAGCCCCTGGATTTCGCGGTGTTGCAGATTCGGCAGCCCTTGTTTGTGGTGATGAGCGACGGCACCGTGCAGAATAATTACCAATTAAAAATCAATAACAAGGAACCTGCGCCTTTGGCGCTTGAGCTTAAAGTCGAAGGACTGAACGATGCGGAAGTGACGATTGGTGGAAATTACAGAACCCTGGATATTCCGCCAGATCAAACGGGCAATTATCTGATCCATGTCCGGGCGCCGCGCGCATCGGGGGTGTCGCGGCAGATTATTACCTTCCGTTTGATTGATAAAAACGGTCATTTACCGGATGTCGTTGAGACGACGAATTTCAACTTCAAGTGAATGCATGCGGCCTGTAAGCGCCGAGGAGCAGAAGAATGAATTTAGTATTGCCCGCTGGGGTTGGCATTGTTGCGATTTTGGTACTGTTTTACCTGCTGAAATGGCGCTGGCCAAGGGCGGGTCGTCCCATCGCCGTGATTTTGGGGGTTTTGTCCTTGGCGGCTTATGCGCCGTATGCCATTACCCATTGGCCTGGATCTGACATTGTCACCGCCGTTGTGGCGATTTATGTGATGACGGCTTTTATTCTCGGCTTCATCTATCCGGCGAAATCTGCGGGGGGTGGCAAGGCGAGTTTTCATTGGGGACCGGCCTCCATCATTATTTTTCTGTCGGTGATCGTGTTGCTGGATTCAATTTTCGTCACGCTGGCCTCCAGCGGTCTCTCGCAACGCGCCGCCCATGATCTGTTACCCAAACCCGATGAGGGTTCTATCGTGACCTCGTTTTTTCCGGGCACGGTCGCGCGGGATTATCAGCAGCAGGAAAAACTGTTCAATCAGTATGACGATGCCCTGGACGAGCAGGTGCAGCTCGGCTGGAAGGTCCACAAAGGCTGGGTCGATGAGCCGGTAATGAATCAACCGGCGTTGTTCAAGGTTTCCGTGACGGATGACCACGGTCAGGCGGTGAGCGGCGCCCAGGTTTCGCTGGATTTTATGCGGCCGGCCGATAAGCGGCTTGATTTCTCGGTATCACTCCCCGAATTGGGGGATGGCGCCTATCAACTCCCCATCAAAATGACCGCGCCCGGTTTGTGGGAGGTGATGGTTCATATTCAAAAAGGCGCTGCCAATTTTGAACTCAATGGTCGGACGAATGTCCAGATGGCGCCCCGCCAGAGTGCTCAGTCAACTCCGTAATTCCGCTCCCTGGATCCATCTGACGGTGTTTGTCGATTGCTCATAGGGGTTTGTGATGTCAGCTCATGCGGTTACACAAGAAAAGCCGGTCGAGGAACCGGCCACAGTGGCGTGCTTTCACTGTGGCTTGCCGGTTCCTCCGGGGAGTCATTATCACGCGGTCGTGTTGGGTCAGGATCGCCCCATGTGCTGTCCAGGTTGCCAGGCCGTGGCCGAGGCCATCGTCGAAAACGGGATGGCTGAGTATTACCACCATCGGACGGAAGCCGGGGTGCGGCCAAAAGATGATCTGGCGCAGGTTCTGCAGGAACTCGCGGTATTCGATCGACCCGAGATGCAAAAATCCTTCGTGGCGAACCGCGATGGGGATATTCGTGAAGCCTCGCTGATTCTTGAAGGATTGGTGTGTGCGGCCTGCGTCTGGCTGACCGAGCGGCATGTGCAGCAGTTGCCCGGTGTGCAATCGTTCACCGTGAATTTCTCCACCCACCGCGCCCAGGTGGTGTGGGATAACCGTCAAATTTCGTTGAGCGAGATTTTGCGCGCCATCATGATGATTGGGTATCGCGCGCATCCATATGACCCGAACCGGCAGGATCGGGTATTCAAGCGCGAGCGGCATATTCTGATGCAACGCCTAGCGGTGGCCGGGTTGGTGTATTTGCAGGTGATGATGATCTCGATGTCCTTGTATTTTGGGGATTATCTCGGGATTAGCGATCAGCTGCGGTATTTCTTCTGGTGGATGAGCCTCATCTTATCCACGCCGATCGTGCTGTATTCCGGGCAGGCATTTTTCAAGCCGGCCTGGCGTGACTTGAAACAAAAACGGGTCGGCATGGATTTGCCGGTCTCGCTATCCATCTTGCTGGCGTATGCCGGTAGCGTCTGGGCGGTGGTGACCAACACCGGCCACATTTATTTTGATTCGGTCACCATGTTCATTGCCTTGCTGCTCACGGGGCGCTTGCTCGAGCAGTCGGCGCGGCATAAAGCCGGCGAGATGAGCGAGGCATTGACCCGGCTGGTGCCCGCGGTGGCGCATCGGCTGGATGATCGGGGGGAGATTACGGTCATCCCGGCCTTCGATCTGGTGGTGCAAGATCGGGTGCTGATCCGTCCGGGCGATGCGGTGCCCGCCGATGGCGTGGTCGAAGAAGGGCAAAGCAGCGTCAATGCGGCCATGCTCACCGGCGAAAGCGTGCCGGAGCACAAATCCCCGGGGAGCGAGCTCATCGCGGGCACCATCAATGTGGAAAGCCCGCTCATCATGCGGGTGCAAAAAGTGGGGCAAGACACCCTCGTCTCCTCGATCGTCCGCTTGATCGATCGGGCGCAGACACAAAAGCCGAGAATCGCCGAGACGGCCGATCGATTCGCACAAAAATTTGTCGTGGCGTTGTTGTTGGTGACGGCGCTGGTGACGGTCGCCTGGTTGTTGATTGATCCGAGCAAGGCGTTCTGGGTCGCGGTGGCCATTCTGGCGATCACCTGCCCCTGTGCGCTCTCCTTGGCAACTCCCGCGGCAATTGCCGTGGCGGTTGGTCGGTTGACCAAGGCGGGCGTCTTGGTGACGCGCGGCTACGCACTGGAAACGCTCGCGCAGGTGACTCATGTCGTCTTCGATAAAACCGGCACGCTCACCGATGGGCAGATTGCCCTGCAGCGGATCGAGGTTCTGGGGCGCGTGGATGCGACCACGGCACTGCGGTGGGCGGGCGCGCTGGAGCAGCAAACCGAGCATCCGGTCGGTCGGGCGATTGCGCAGGCGGCGGCGGAAGCCGGGGATCTGCCCACGGCCAGCGCTGTGGTGAATTTCCCTGGGCGCGGGCTGAGTGGGCAGGTAGAAGGTCGGTCGATCAGCCTCGGCAATGCCCGGCTGCTCACGGAACTAGGGATCGCCGTGCCCTCAAGGGATAACCCCGCAGCCGATCTCGCCGTCTGGATGCTGGTCGATGGCGCGCCGGCGGCGGTGTTTTATCTCAGCGATACCCTGCGTGACGATGCCCGCGCCATGATCGAGTCGGTGCGCGCGCTGGGTCTGGAGCCCGTCGTCTTGTCGGGCGATCAGCCGGATCGGGTCGCGGCGCTTGCGCGGCAGTTGTCGATCACGCAGGCACACGGCGGCTTACTGCCCGATGAAAAACTCGCGTATGTCCAACGCCTTCAGGCTGAAGGCGCGGTGGTGCTGATGGTGGGGGATGGCATCAATGATGCCCCCGTGCTCGCCCAGGCGCAGGTGTCGATGGCCATGGGCGGCGGCACGGTCATCGCCCGTCATAGCGCCGACATCGTGTTGATGAACGACCAGCTTCAGCAAATTCCCTATGGCTTGCGCTACGCGCGGCGCGTGCTGGCGAATATCCGCCAGAATCTCTCCTGGACGGCGGTCTATAACTTCATTGCGATTCCGCTGGCGGCGGCGGGTTTTATCGAGCCCTGGGTCGCGGCGATTGGGATGTCCCTGAGTTCGTTGATCGTGGTCGGGAACGCCTTACGGCTGCGCTGGGATTGATGGTTTGATATGAAGCCTGGCCAGTCGGAACCGCATCGGGGGTGCCTCGGGTCAGAAACGCTGGAACCGGCGTCCGCCGGTCGTTCTCCCGAAAACCTGGCCGCGAGGGTATTACGGCGCGTTGGGTAACTCTGCGAACCAAGTGCCGGGCAAGGCCGCCATGGTATGGGCATCCCGCAGGATGCCGTAAGCGGTGATGCTTGCTTGGGTGGCCGCGTTCAGCCAAGCAGGATGGCGGGTGTACAGCACACAGTCGGTGGGACGCATCCCGTGCGCGGTACATAATGCCTGCCAAGCGCTGGGCAGGCGCCATGACGCCCAGTTCGCGCTGTCCTGTATTACCGCCTGCGGCCACAGCGCGCGCCAGGCGGTGGTGAATTCGGCCGAGGGAGAAAGTCCCACGATTGGGATCGATTGCTGCTGCCATGCCCGCAGCACCTCCGGCAGTGCTTCATACAGGGTCAGCAAATCCTCACCGGATCGTGTGAAAATGACCGATAAATCGAGCAGAATCATCTTTCCCCCGTCACGGTTCCAACCCTCAAGGCAAACCTCCATGCGACTTTCATTCACCAAAATGCACGGTTTGGGCAACGATTTTATGGTGATTGATGCCATCACCCAAACGGTTGAGCTCACGCCCGAGCAGATTCGTCGCTGGGCGGATCGTCATTTCGGCGTGGGGTTCGACCAATTATTACTGGTTGCCCCGCCTACCCTGCCCGATACGCTATTCACTTACCGCATTTTCAATGCCGACGGCAGCGAGGTCGAACAATGCGGCAATGGCGCGCGTTGTTTCGCCCGCTTTGTGCGAGATAAAGGGCTGACGCAAGAGCATACGATCCCCGTGGGAACCAAAGCCGGGCGCATCGTGCTGGAAGTTACAGACGCCGGGGAGATTACCGTCAATATGGGTTGCCCGAGATTCCAGCCCGAACAGATCCCCTTTCTGGCGGATACTCCGGCCAAAGCCTATCCGCTCGAATTGCCCACGGGGCAAACGGTGATGATCGATGCCGTCTCGATGGGCAACCCGCATGCGGTGCTGGATGTTCCCTCGGTGGATTGGGCACCGGTGGCCGAAATGGGCGCGCAGATCGAAATCCATCCCCGCTTTCCGCAGCGGGTGAATGTCGGCTTCATGGAAGTGGTGGATCGCCAGCAGATTCGACTGCGGGTCTTCGAGCGCGGTGCGGGTGAAACCCTGGCCTGCGGCACCGGCGCCTCGGCGGCCGTGGTTAGTGGCATTCGTCGCGGTCTGCTCGACAGCCCTTGCCGGGTGCTGGTGCGCGGGGGTGAATTAAGCATCGCCTGGGCGGGCACTGCCGATGCCCCCGTGATGATGACCGGCCCGGCAGAGCCGGTGTTTGAAGGCCAACTGACCTCGGCGGACTGAGCGAAACCACGGGGCAAGCGGGCGCGGGATTGCCTGGTCTGTTGCGCCTGTACGACAAATCGCCCGGTGCCGAGTGGCGCGGTTGCTACAGGTTCTGGCGGCGCTTCTTGTGGCGGATGGATGATTAACCTAATGATTAAACAATGAAAAACCCAATAAAAGTAAGCTGCTTATATAACAAATTAAGCATTTTCTTATATATAACCTGCTGATTTATTAATATTTTCTTTCCCGGCTACAAATTTCTTGAATTCAATACCCCAGACTTTCTGATAGATTGCATCCGCTCAATGGCAGGCAGGCGTGCTCGCCCGGTTTGCCCAAGGGGACAACAAACAACAGGAGATATGGATCACATGGCTTTCAAACGCTCGCTTTTGGCTGCTTCTGTCGCAGCAACTCTGATTGCCTCTGGCGCTGCGCACGCGACCAACGGCTATTTTTCTCACGGCTACGGTGTGAAGAGCATGGGTATGGGCGGCGGCGGCGTTGCCCTGCCGAATGGCAGCGCCATGATCATCGCCACCAACCCGGCGGGCATCACGGAAACCGGTACGCAAATCAACTTCGATCTGTCGTGGTTCCATCCGGTGCGTGGATATGAGTTTCATAATGATGCCACGTTACAGGGATTTGGATTCCCCGCGTCCGGCTCTGCCACTAGTGGCAGCCAAAACTTCTATATTCCAGAGCTCTCTGCCAGTTACGCGATTAATGATGCCAGCTCGGTTGGTATCGCCATTTACGGCAACGGTGGGATGAACACCGACTTCAGTAGCGCATCGGACGGAAACTATCTCTTCCAAGGCACCGGTACCTATGGTGGTGGCCCAGCTGGCGTCAACCTGAAGCAAATGTTTATTGCGCCAACCTACGCCCATAAGTTTATGAACGGGAAACTGTCCGTGGGTGCTAGCCTTCTGTTCGCGCGTCAAACTATCGCCGTCAAGGGGCTTAGCAACTTCAAAAGCTATAGCGTTGATGGTGGTTCATTGACCGACAACGGGAGCTCGATGTCAACCGGTTGGGGCGGAAAAGTGGGCGTCCTGTACCATGCTACAGATGCTATTTCCTTGGCGGGTAGCTATCAGACCAAAATGAGTATGAGCAAATTTGGTGCTTATTCAGGCCTCTTTGCGGAAGGTGGTAAGTTTGATATTCCGTCCACCTGGACCGTGGGCGGTGCCTTCCAAGTGGCACCAGCTTGGACTTTGACTGCTGATTTCCAGCGCATCAATTACACGGGTGTGAAGGCCATTTCCAACCCATCCACGCAAAATCTTCTCTATGGCTGTGGCGCGGGTGATACGACGCAATGCCTCGGTGGGTCGAATGGTGCGGGGTTTGGTTGGAGCAATGTGAATGTCGTTAAACTCGGCGCCCAATGGCAAATGAGCCCGGCACTGCAATTGCGTGTGGGCTTTAACCATGGTACTAACCCGGTCTCGTCTAGCGACGCGCTGTTTAATACCCTCGCCCCAGGCGTGGTTAAAAACCACTATACAGCGGGCTTCACCTACGCGATCGACAAGCATCAAGAAATCAGCGGTGCCTTTATGTACGCACCGACTGTAACGGTTGATGGCACAAACCCTGTGTTGGCAGCTCAAATCAAGCAAAAATATGGGTACAATGTTACGCAAAATGTTTCTATAAGCATGAAGCAGTACGAAGCCACAGTGGGTTACGCGTATAAGTTCTAAGCGTTAACCGCTGCGTAAAATCCAAACCGCCCCTCGGGGCGGTTTTTTATTGGGCGCGCGAAATGAGGCAGTAAACCAGTTTTCGGCTAGGGCGGTTTCGAAAGCACGGGACTCGTCGGTTGGCGCGTGGAGATTAGGCAGCCAACGAGTCCCACTGGCGTTCGAGGCGCGATTGAGACCGAATCCGCGTTCATGTCTAACGCGAAGCTGACGAAATCCGCGACGGCCTCAAAAGATCAATCACTTAGCGTGATTGATCTTTGTGCAAGCCATCCATGGCTTGCCTTGCCGGGCCGTTGAAAAGAGTTTTTCAACGGCCTGCTAATCGTCGCGCACAGAGGGATTTAGGAGTTGTAACCCAGCGTCCACGCGCAGGGTGGTGCCGGTCACGGCGGGGCATTGAAGGAGGTAATCCACACTGTCGGCAATGACCGAGGCACCGGGTTCGAAAGGCAACAGGTTCATGGCGAGCCGGGCGGCGCGTTTTTCGGCGTGATCCTGTGGGTGGAAGAGGATCAGGCCGGGGGCAATCGCATTGACGCGGGTGTGTGGTGCCAGCGTGAGCGCCAGTGAGCGCATGGCGCTTTCAGCGGCGGCCTTGGAGGCGAGGTAATGGATGAACCCTAGGTTGCCGGCAGACACTTTGGCGTCCGTGAGGAATACGACCGACCGCGTGGCGCGCCCGTTAACGGGCTCGGGGGGCGGCAGGCGTTGATGAAGCGCCAGGGTCAGGTTAACCGGCGTGGTGACATGCAATTGATAGAGTTGTGCGATCAGGCCGGGGTCGCGGGCACAGTCGGCATCGCTTGGCCAGATCGAGGCGTTATGCACGATGGCATCCAGTCGTGGGGTGTGCGTGGCAATGGCCTCGACGAGCGGGGGGATGCTGTCCGGCAGGGCGAGATCAGCCCGGATGGCATGCAAACCCCGCGCGCGCAGGGCTTGGAGTGTCTCGGTCTCATGCCGATAAGTGCCGATGACCCGGTCGCCCAGTGCGAGATAATGTTCTGCCAGATGGGCGCCGATGCGGCGGCTGATGCCGGTGATCAGCAGGGTGCGAGGAGCGCTCATTTTCGACCCTGGCCGATCAGTTGCAGAAATTCCTGCCGGGTCTGGGGGTGGTTGCGGAATGCCCCAAGCATCATCGAAGTAATGGTTTCTGATTCGACTTTTTCCACGCCACGCATCGCCATGCACATGTGGGCGGCGCGAACTTGGACGGCGACGCCCCGCGCCCCGGTGACAGATTGCACGGCTTCCGCGATTTCGCGGGTCATGTTTTCCTGAATTTGCAGGCGGCGGGCGTAGAGATCGACGATGCGGGCGAGTTTGGAGAGACCCAGCACCTTGCCATTGGGCAGGTAGCCAATATCGACATGGCCGATGATTGGTAGCATGTGATGTTCGCACAGGCTGTAAAATTCGATGTTGCGCACGACCACGATTTCGTCGTTGTCGGAAGTGAACAGGGCATCGCCAATAGCATCGTCGAGCGGGCGCTTGAGTCCCTGGGTGAGAAATAGCAGCGCCCGCGCGACCCGTTCCGGGGTTTTTTGTAAGCCTTCGCGTGCGGGGTCTTCGCCCATTTCCTCCAGAATGACCCGAACGGCATCGCGCATGCGGGCGATGCGTGCCTCGTCGGCAGAACCGGGGTGGGGAAAATCGTCCTCGGGATGTGGGGTCATGGGCGTTCTCGGTAGATCAAACGAATTTTTGAGCGTCATGGCCACACAGTGTAGCTGCCTGCTCGGATTTTGCTCGCAGGACGAGCCCATGCGGGCGGGCACAAGCTGCTAGAATGCGCGTTCTGTGTGTGTGGACGAAATTTCTGTGAAAGCCCAACTTGAACAACGCCTCCAGACGGCGATAGATCAGCTCAAATCGGCGGGGCACCTTGCGGCCGATTATGTCGCGGTGCCCGCATTGACCGTGCCCAAGGATTCGGCGCATGGGGATTTCGCTACCAACCTCGCCCTGCAACTCGCCAAGGCGATGGGGGTGCCGCCGCGTGTGGCTGCCGAACGGTTGATCGAGGCACTGCCAAGCCGCGAGGGGGTGACGCGGATCGAGATTGCCGGCCCCGGTTTCATCAATTTCTTTGTCGATCCGTCTGCCGCGTTCGGGGTGATCGATACCATTCTGGCTGCGGGCGCGCAGTTTGGCCGCAGCCAGCAGGGCGCGGGGCAACGGGTGCAGGTGGAATTCGTGTCGGCCAACCCGACCGGCCCCTTGCATGTGGGGCATGGCCGGGGGGCGGCCTATGGTGCCGTGGTGGCCGATTTGCTCGCGGCCATCGGCTATCAGGTGCACCGGGAATACTATGTCAACGATGCGGGGCGGCAGATGCACATTCTGGCCACCAGCATCTGGCTGCGCTATCTCGAATGTTGTGGCGCAACCCTCACATTCCCCAGCAATGGCTACAAATCCGAAGGCTATATTTTCGAGATTGCCAAGAGTTTGCAGGCGTCGTGGGGTGACGCGCTGGTCGAGCCCGTCCCGGCGGTCTTTGCGGGGGTGCCGCCCGATGAACCGGCGGGCGGGGATAAAGAGGCGCATATCGATGCCCTGATCGAGCGGGCGCAGAGCTTGCTCGGCAAAGAGCGGTACCAGCGGGTTTTCCAGACCGGACTACAGGCGATTTTGGCGGATATCGAGGAGGATCTCGCCGAATTTGGCGTGCGTTACGATCAGTGGTATTCCGAGCAGTCTCTGACCGATCGGGGCTTGATCGACCAAGCGATCGATCGGCTGCAGGCGGCGGGGTATCTGTACGAACGAGACGGGGCTTTGTGGTTCCGCTCCACCGATTTTGGTGACGATAAAGATCGGGTGGTGCGGCGGGAGAATGGTCAGACGACCTACTTCGCCTCGGATATTGCCTATCACTGGGAGAAATTCGAGCGCGGCTTCGATCGCGTGATCGACATTTGGGGCGCGGATCATCATGGCTATATTCCTCGGGTGAAGGCCGCGCTCACCGCACTCGGTTGCGATGCCAGTCGTCTGGATGTGTCCCTCGTGCAGTTTGCGATTCTCTATCGCGGCGGCGAGCGGGTGCAGATGTCCACCCGCTCGGGCAGCTTCGTGACCTTGCGGGAACTCCGCGAGGAAGTGGGGAACGACGCGGCGCGGTTCTTCTATGTGATGCGTGCCGCCGCGCAGCATCTGGATTTCGATCTCGATCTGGCCAAGTCGCAGTCGAACGATAACCCGTTGTATTACATTCAATATGCGCATGCCCGGATTTGCAGCGTGTTCCGGCAGTTACCCCTGCGGGGGTTCGCGCATACCCCGGCGGACGGCCAGGCCGCCTATGCGCGTTTGACCGAGCCGCAAGAACAGGCATTGCTCAAGCGATTGGCGCAATACGCCGATACGGTGACGCGGGCGGCATTGAATTTGGAACCGCATCTGTTGGTGCATTACCTGCGGGATCTGGCGCAGGATTTTCACACCTATTACAACGCCCATGCCTTTTTGCTGGCCGATGATGCACCGCTGCGGCAGGCACGGCTGAACCTGATTGCCGCCACCCGGCAGGTGCTGGCGAATGGCTTGCAGTTGCTGGGCGTACGCGCGCCGGAAGAAATGTAAGAGAGGGCGGTAACCATGGCCTCCTCGAAACGCGCACCCACCAATCGCCGCCGCCCGGCGGATCGGTCGGCTTCGTCCGCCAGTAAGTGGGTGGTGTTGCTGCTGGTGGGGGTCGTTCTGGTGTTGGCCGTACTGGCTTCGCATTGGTGGAAAAAGGATCAGTCGCCTGCCGAAGCGGGGCGGCAGGATGCCCGGGCGGTGACCAAGCCCGCAGAAAAAACGCCGATCAAACCGGATTTTGAGTTTTATACCTTGCTGCCCAAGGAAAACAACGGCCCGGTCTTGCCCGTGCCGCCGCCCGGCAATGCGCCGGTCACGATCGCGCCCAGTCCGGCTGCGCCAACGCCGCCGTCGCCAGATGATGCCAAGTCGGCGTCTGCCGCTCGGCAATATCTGATTCAGGCGGGCTCATTCGCCACCGAGGCCGAGGCGAACCGGCGCAAGGCGGAAATTGCGATGCAGGGGTTCAGCTCGCAAATCCAGAGTGCGGTGGTGAATGGCAAGCCGTATTATCGGATCCAGATCGGCCCGGTGGCCGAGTCGGAGCTGCCACAGTTGAAAAAACGCCTTGCTGCGGCGCATATCGACACACTGCCGCCCCGTGCATTGCCCTGATTTTGCTCCCGATCCGCCGGATTTTCCGTTACATTGCCCCAGTTCTTTATCACGAGGTACGCCATGTCTGATTTCATCATCGCCCCGAGCATTCTTTCCGCCAACTTCGCCGCCCTCGGGCAGGAAGTGGACAATGTCATCGCCTCCGGTGCCGACTGGGTGCATTTCGATGTGATGGATAATCACTATGTGCCCAACCTGACCATCGGCCCGCTGGTGTGTGAGGCGCTGCGCAAACATGGCGTGACCGCGCCGATCGATGTGCATTTGATGGTCAAGCCGGTGGATCGCATCATCCCCGACTTCGCCAAGGCCGGGGCGACCTATATCACCTTCCATCCTGAAGCCTCGGAGCATATCGACCGCAGTTTGCAACTGATTCGCGACTGTGGCTGTAAATCCGGCCTGGTGTTCAATCCGGCGACCCCGCTGGATGTGCTCGAATACGCCATCGACAAGGTGGACATGATTCTGCTGATGTCGGTCAACCCGGGCTTTGGCGGGCAAAAATTCATTCCGTATGTGCTCGACAAAGCGCGTCAGGCACGGAAGATCATCGATGCCTCAGGTCGCACGGATATCCGACTGGAAATCGATGGCGGTGTGAGCCCGGCCAATATCCGCGAAATCGCCGAGGCGGGGGTGGATACTTTTGTTTCAGGCTCCGCGCTGTTTGGCAAGGCCAACCCGGCAGACAAAAATCGTTACGACTCGATTTTGGCTGAGTTCCGCGCAGAACTGGACAAAGTGAAAACGAAAAAAGACAAGCCCAAGGCGAAAAAGTAATGGCGCGGTTCACCCCCAGAATGGTGCTGTTCGATCTCGACGGTACCTTGATCGACTCGGTGCCGGATCTGCTGGTGGCCGTCAACGCCATGCAGGATGAACTGGGCCTGCCGCATCGCAGTGAAGCCAGCGTGCGAAACTGGGTTGGCAACGGCATCGAGCGGCTGGTGGAACGGGCGCTGACCGACGATCTGCACGGCAAGCCGGAGGCGGCCTTGTTCGAACGCGCCATGCCGGTGTTCAAGCGGCACTATGCCGAATCCAATGGAAAACACTCCTGCGTGTTTCCCGGGGTGCACGAGGGCATTGCTTATGTGAAGTCCCTAGGGCTGTCCGTTGGCTGCGTCACCAACAAGGCCGCGGCCTTCACCCTGCCGCTGTTGCAGGACATGAACCTGCTCGATCAGTTCGAAACCGTGATTGCCGGTGACACCCTGCCCATGAAAAAGCCCGATCCGGCACCGCTGATCTACGCGGCGGGCTGGTTCAAGGTTCACCCAAGCGAAGCCCTGATGATTGGCGACTCGATCTCCGATGTGAAGGCCGCGCGCACGGCGGGCTTCTCGATTATCTGCATGAGCTACGGCTACAACCATGGAGAAGACATCCGCAACTACCACCCGGATGCCGTGATCGACTCGATGGCGGAATTCCCGAATCTCATCGGCAGGGCATCATGATGACCGGTGACCGGCACGGGCTCTTCGGGCAATGGTGGGCTTGATCCCGGTCCGCCCCGTCCCAGATTGATCCGCGTGCCTGCCGGTGCGCCTGTGCAAGGAAATTCTCATGTCGTTCATGCCCACTGCCGACCAACTCCGATCCCTCGCCGCCCAAGGCTATAACCGGGTGCCGTTCACCCGCGAGATTGCCGGGGATTACGACACGCCGCTTTCGGTCTATCGCAAGCTGGCTGATCAGCCGAACAGCTACCTGTTCGAGTCGGTCATGGGCGGCGAGCGCTGGGGGCGTTATTCGATCATTGGCCTGGCGGCGCGCACCGTGCTGCGGGTGTACGGGCAGCGCATCGAGCTGCGGCAGGACAATGCGTTGGTTGAAACCGCCGAAGCCGCCGACCCACTGGCTTGGGTTGAAGCCTTCAAGGCGCGTTATCGCGTGTTCGAGCCGGAGGGCATGCCGCGTTTTCACGGCGGGCTGGTCGGGTATTTCGGCTTTGAAACCATTCGCTATATCGAGCCGCGCCTCGCCGCTCGGCCCGCAAAGCCCGATCCTTTGGGTACGCCGGACATCCTGCTGATGGTCTCCGAGCAGGTGGTGGTGTTCGATAATCTCTCCAGTCGCCTGCTGTTGGTGACTTTGGTTGATCCCACGATGCCGGATGCCGCCGAGCGGGCGCAGGCTGATCTCGACGCCATGGCGCAGCGGCTGCGCACGGCACCGCTACGCTATGCGCCGTTGCCGGCAGCCCGGCAGATCAATGAACACGATTTTACGGCCAGCTTTACCCGCGAAGGCTACGAGAATGCGGTGCGAACGATCCGGGAATATATCGCCGCCGGAGATGTGATGCAGGTGGTGCCGAGCCAGCGCATGACGATCGGGTTCGATGCCCCGCCGATCGACCTCTACCGGGCGCTGCGCAGCCTGAACCCCTCGCCGTACATGTACTTCATCGACTGCGGCGACCATCAGGTGGTTGGTTCCAGCCCGGAAATTCTGGCGCGGCTGGAGGATGGCGAGATCACCGTCCGGCCGATTGCGGGCACCCGGCCGCGTGGCAAAACCCACGCCGAAGACCTCGCGCTGGAGCAGGATCTGCTCAACGACCCGAAGGAAATCGCCGAGCATGTCATGCTGATTGACCTCGGGCGTAGCGACACCGGGCGCGTGGCGCAGATCGGTTCCGTGAAGCTCGAAGAGCGCATGGTGATCGAACGCTATTCGCATGTGATGCACATCGTCTCGCAGGTGACGGGGCAGATTCTGCCTGGGAAAAATGCCATCGATGTGCTGCGCGCCACCTTCCCGGCGGGCACGGTTAGCGGGGCACCGAAAATTCGCGCGCTGGAAATCATCGACGAAATCGAACCGGTCAAACGCGGTGTGTATGCCGGTGCCGTGGGCTATTGGGCCTGGAACGGCAACATGGATACCGCGATTGCGATTCGCACCGGCGTGCTCAAGGACGGTGCCCTGCATGTGCAAGCTGGGGGCGGCATCGTGGCCGATTCCATCCCGGCCAACGAATGGGAAGAAACCCTCAATAAACGCCGCGCCTTATTCCGCGCGGCCGCCGTGGCCGAGGCGGGGGTGGATGGCGTTGACCCCGCCCATCGCTGATCCACAGACGGACGACGCGCACCCCGCGCCGCGTCACGAGCAGGCCATTCGCCAGAGCTGGGCGCGCAATGCGGCGGTCTGGGCGGAGGTGGTGCGCGCCGACGCGATTGCCAGCCGTCGGGAAGTCACCAATGCGGCGATTTTGCAGGTGCTTCGTCGCTATGCCCCGCGTCGCCTGCTGGACATCGGCTGTGGCGAAGGCTGGCTGATGCGGCAAATGAATCTGCACGGCGCAACCTGCGTGGGCATCGATGCCGAGCCCACGCTCATTTCCGCGGCCTGTGGCGCGGGTGGCGGCGAGTTTGCCGTGTGTGATTACGCCGGGCTGGCGGACTGGGCGCGTCGGACTGGGCGAGCGCCCTTTGATGTCTGCGTGTGCAATTTTTCCCTCATCGGTGCACAGTCCACCGAAGCGGTTTTCGCGGCGGCGCAGCACTTGCTGGTACCCGGCGGTCGCCTGGTGGTGCAAACCCTGCATCCGGGCGCGGTGGGTGGGTCAGAGGATTATGTCAGCGGCTGGCGCGCCGGTTCCTGGTCGGGGTTCGATGCCCGGTTCACCGAGCCGGCACCGTGGTACTTCCGCACGCTGTCTGATTGGTTTGCTTTATTTGTCCGCCACGGCTTTTGTCTCGAAGTCTTGCAAGAACCGGTCGATCCCTCGACGCGACGCCCGGTCTCATTGATTCTGGCGGGGGTGCGGGTTGAACCCGCATCGGCGCACGCGGGCAGCGCACCGGTCGATTAGTGGGCTAGAACCTCTTTTAAGACCTGTTCGGCCTTTCAGAGATGCGCGTGGTGGCTGTGCCCGCATGCGCCGCCGCAGCCGCCCATCGGGCTGGTGACATCCTCGTCGTCATCCGTGTCCGGGGTAAAACCGGCCGGGATCAGGGGATGAATGCCGAGTTTGTCGAACAGGGCGCGGTCGTGGTTCTGGTCGGCGTTGTCGGTGGTGAGCAATTTGTCGCCGTAGAAAATGCTGTTTGCGCCCGCGAAGAAGCACCAGGCTTGCGCCTCGTCGGTCATGCCTTCCCGACCCGCGGAGAGCCGTACATGCGAAGTCGGCATCAGGATGCGCGCGACGGCGACGGTGCGGATGAATTCGATCGGGTCGAGGCTGGGAATTTCAGCCATCGGCGTGCCGGGAATTCGCACCAGCATATTCAGCGGCACAGATTCCGGAGGCCGCGGCAGGTTGGCCAGCGACAGCAGGAAGGAGGCGCGATCCTGCCGCGATTCGCCCATGCCGAGAATGCCGCCAGAGCAGACATTGATGCCGCTGTCACGCACATGCGCGAGGGTGTCGAGCCGGTCTTCGAAGCGGCGGGTGCTGATGACTTCGCCATAAAACTCCGGCGAGGTGTCGATATTGTGGTTGTAGTAGTCGAGCCCGGCATCTTTCAGGCGCTTGGCTTGCGGCGCGGTGAGCATGCCGAGGGTGACGCAGGCTTCCATGCCGAGATCCTTGACCACGCCAATCATGTCGATGACTTTGTCCAGTTGCTTATCGGTCGGGTTGCGCCAGGCCGCGCCCATGCAGAAGCGGGTCGCGCCGGTTTCCCGGGCGCGCAGGGCAGCAGCGCGGACTTCGTCCAGCGGTAACAGCCGTTCGCGCTCCAATCCGGTTTCGTATTTGCTGCTTTGCGCGCAGTAGGCGCAGTCTTCCGGGCAGGCGCCGGTCTTGATCGAAAGCAGGGTGCTGACCTGTACCGCGTTCGGATCGAAATGCGCCCGATGAACCGTATGGGCTTGAAACAGCAGGTCGTTGAAGGGTTGTTCGAAGAGCGCGAGAACGCGGGCGAGCGTCCAGGTTGGCGTAGCGGAGGTCACGGGGCTTCCTTCAGTGGTGGGACACGCGCCGCCGGCATCAAGAATGCTGTGCTTCCAGATGATCGGGCGTAATCAGCACATCGTCCCAAGTGTCATGGTTGATTCTGTAAAGATCATACAGCGTCCAAGGCACCAAAATCACGGCGGCGATTACCCAGATGGTCAGGTAATAAACCATGCTCGGAGGGAAAAAGATGGCCACGGCGACTGCGGCACCGGCGACGCCATAAAAGCGGTAGGCCGCCCATTGGGTGTAGTAACCCACCTTGGGATTTGGATGATGGCGGTTGAGTGCGTAAATCAGCATCGACATCCCAGTCCAGAAAATGGCGAGTGGTAACGGAATGGCCATCGCGACGAGGGTGCCGTAGTTGAACCACTTGGCCGCCTTGCGTGCGGAGGCACCGCTGACGATTTTGGCCTCGCCCTCGTCGTGGATATGATCGTTCATGTCGCCTCTCCCCCGTCTATTAGCATCGGATGATGAACATAGCATGAATTGGATTGCCCGCCTAACGCGCCAGATGATTCCAGCGCCCTGTGCCATCTGCGGGCTCCCTTCGTCCAGCGGTCATGGCCTGTGTCCGGCCTGCGCGGCGCAGATGCGCCCCGAGGATACGCCGGTTTGCCCGGTCTGTGCATTGCCGACCGCTGCGCCGGGTGTGGTTTGCCCGGATTGTCTGCGGAACCCCCCGCCGTATGATGCGACGCTCGCGGGCAAATTCTTTGAGCCGGGAGTGCGGCACCTGATTCATGCCTTGAAGTATCGGCACGATACGGCGGTGCTCAATGCCTTGTGCGCACCGTTGTTGCAGCGCATCCAAACCGCCCCTGTGCCGACGGACGCGGTACTGCTGCCGATGCCCTTACACCCCTCTCGCTTACGGACACGGGGCTTCAATCAGGCGGCGTTGCTTGCCGATGTGTTGGCGCGGCACACGGGATTGCGGGTGATGCCGCAACTCGTGCGCCGAGTCCGCGCGGATGCCGCGCAAGTCACCCAAGGCGCATCAGCCCGCCGTCGGGCGCTGCAGGCTGCGTTTCAGGCCGCGCCCCGGGTGCCGGAGCGGGTCATCGTCGTGGATGATGTCATGACCACCGGCAGCACCGTCGCGGCGGTTGCCACCACCTTGAAGGCGGCGGGTGCGGTCTGGGTTGGGGGGTGGGTGGTGGCGCGAACGCTGAATCCCTCCAATACGGATTGACTAGGTCGACGAGGGGCTTGGCGTCGGTTGTTGGTCTGCGTGGTGCGGCAGATGTTTTTCGAAGGTTGGCCGTGCATCGTCTGTACGCTGCCCTCATCGCCTGATTCCGCGTAACCCCTCGCATGATTTGATGAGCATGGCGTCGGGTTTCAGTTTGTCGATGGCTATACTGAGAATCTTCACTCAAGGAGTGTTCGCGATGCGCCGCTTGCCTGTTGCTGTGTGGTTGATTTGTCTGAGCTTTTTCCCTGTTTTAACGACGCAGGCGGGTGCGCGCGGTGAATCATTCGTGGCGCCCGGGCTTTGGCGAGTGGTTTCTGATGTACACGGCCCGATGGGTCGGCATACTCAAATCACTCAGATGGAATGCTGGAATGCGGACGGCTCCTCCGGCCAGGCACTGCTGCCCTTACCGGGCAGCCGCAGCGGCGAGGTGACGCATCAGGTGGTCAACACCGGGAAACAGTCCATCGTGCGGCTAAGTACGCAGATGTCGTTGCTGCAGGGCGCGATGACGCAGCAGGTCACCCTTGTTTTTGCTCTCGACAACAGCGTTTTGCACCGCGCCACGATGACCGGTCACGGTCGGATGACGGATTCGGTATCCCCCATTCTCAACGAAACCTTCACTCAAACCGGGGTATGGATTGCTTCCGTCTGCCCGCAAACCTTGCCGTCGCCGACCCAGCAGGTACTGCAGCTGCAGAACATTCCGGCGCTGAATGCCCTGCAGAACCTCGCGCGTCAAATGCAGGCGAAAGCGCCCTAGCACAGGGGGATGAGCTGCGATGACCAAATAATATGGAATGGGCGTTATGGGCTTGAGCAGGCGGCTAGTTTTCGATAGAATCCGCCCTCCTGAAAATTTTTGCGTTAACACGGCGCGATGCTGGCGGATGTCGCCAATCGGCCAGGCAAGGTACCAAAGCCATGAAACCTGATATTCATCCTGATTATCGCCCGGTCGTTTTCCAAGATCTGGCTTCTGATTTCTCGACGCTGACGCGCTCGACCATTCGTGCGAAAGAAACCATCAAATGGACGGACGGCCAGGAGTATCCCTTGGTCAAGGTGGAAATTTCTTCTGCCAGCCACCCGTTTTATACCGGTAAGCGGATGGATGCCAGCACGGCCAAGCAAGTTGATAAATTCCGCAACCGTTACGGTCGCAAATAAGCCGATGGATCGGGCAATGCGCGACGCGTTGCCTTGGGTTCGGCAAAAAACGCCTCGCCGGTTGCGGTGGGGCGTTTTTTTATGGCTGGTCGGGTTTGCCCTGGGTCAATGCCCTTTGGCCGGGGCAGAGGTGGCATGCCCCGCGCCCGGTTCGGCGGCTGAATCTGCGGTGGTGGCATATGTGGACGATGGGGATACCGTCAAGCTCAGCGATGGGCGCCGGGTGCGGCTGGCGGGGATCGATGCGCCCGAGGTGGCGCATTCGGCTTATAACGATCGTCCGGCGACGCCGGCTGAGCCCTTCGGGGAGGCCAGCCGTGCGGCGTTGCAGGCGATTCTGGCGCGCAGTCACAATCGGTTGAGGGTGCAGCCGGGCGCGGAGGGCACCGATCGCTATGGCCGCGAAATGGCGTATCTCTATACGCCCGGCGGTCAGTCGATTCAGCAGTTGTTGCTCGCCGACGGACTGGCGATGGCGGTGTACATGCCGCCCAATCTGGCGTTGGCCGATTGTCTGACGGCGACGGAGCAGACGGCGCGTGCGGCGCGGCGTGGGATCTGGGCGAACGCAGAGTATGAACCGGGCATCGAGACGGCGCGGGGGATTCCTGCGGATGTGCAAGGCGCGGCCATCGTGCGTGGGCAGGTGGTGTCGGTGCATCAAACCCGCTCAACCGTGTGGGTCAATCTTGAAGGACGGGTGGCTTTGCAGATTCCCGCGCGTGCCTGGCCGTCATTTGCTGGCGTGGACTTTCAGCGCTGGCGCGGCAAGACGCTGCGCGCCCGTGGCTGGCTCGTGCCGGATAAAAACCGCTATCAGGATTGGCGGATGCCGATTGAATCTGCCCGGTCGGTTACCTTGGTCAACGCGGAATAAGCAACCCTTCCCTTGACTGGTGGGCTGAAGGCTCGGTTCGGGCTTATGCCAGCCAGTCGCGAACTTTCAGGAAATGCTGATACAGCCCGGCCTCGGGGCTGCCGGGTTCGGGTGCCCATTGATAGCGCCACGACACCTCTGGCGGCATGGACATCAAGATCGATTCGGTGCGCCCGCCGGATTGCAGGCCGAACAGCGTGCCGCGGTCGTAAACCAGGTTGAATTCCACATAGCGCCCGCGCCGGTACCGTTGAAAGTTGCGTTCCCGATCGCCGTACGGCGTGTCTTTGCGCCGTTCGACGATCGGTGCGTAGGCCGGCAAGTAGTGATCGCCGACCGAGCGCATCAAGGCGAAGGCGTCCGCAAAATCTACCTGGCCATCGGCGCCCCAGTCGTCGAAGAACAGCCCGCCAATGCCGCGCGGTTCTTCGCGGTGTTTGAGCCAAAAGTATTCATCACACCAGCGCTTGAAGCGCGGATAAATTTCTTCGCCAAAGGGCGCGCAGGCGGCTTGCGCCTGTTGGTGCCAGTGCACGGCGTCTTCGGTAAAGCCGTAGTACGGCGTGAGATCAAATCCGCCGCCAAACCACCAAACGGGCGTCACACCGGGTTTTTCGGCAATAAAGAACCGGACATTGGCGTGTGAGGTCGGCACATACGGGTTGCGTGGGTGAATCACCAGCGACACGCCGAGTGCTTCGAACTTGCCACCGGCGAGATCGGGGCGATGGGCGGTGGCCGAGGGCGGGAGCTGCTGCCCACGGACATGGGAAAAGTTGATGCCGGCGCGCTCGAATACTTGGCCATTTTCGAGGATCCGCCCGCGTCCTTCGCCCTGGAGTGTTGCGCCCTCGGGGCGTTGCCAGTCGTCGTGAATAAACCGGGCGTCTGGCTCAAAGGCTTCCAACCCCGCAACGATACGCGCTTGCAGGTCGATCAGGTAGTCACGGACTGGGGCGATATTCGGCATGGGGCGCACTCCATCGAAAAGAGCGTGATGATACCAAGCGCGCGCCTTATCGGCGTAGCCAGCGCCCGCTCGGCCAATGGCGGATGGGGGTGGGGTTGGCGCGGGGATCGACCGGGCCGCTGAGGATGGCATCGAGTTCGCGGGGGAAATAGCGACGGACGCTCAGCGGGCTGCGCGCGGGGCGATGCCCGCTCGGGTTGGCGCTGGTCGAGATGATGGCGGTGCCTGCGGCTTGCGCCAGCGCGCGCGCGACGGGATGGGCGCTCACCCGCACCGCGATTTCCGTTCGTCCGCCGGTGATCCAGTCTGGCGTGCCGGCGCGGGCGGGCAATACCCAGGTAAATGGCCCCGGCCAGACCGATTCGATTTGCTGCCATGCCTCGGCGGGCAGGTCGGCAACCCAGTGCGTGAGTTGATCCCGGTGCGCGGCCAGCAAAATCACGCCCTTGTGCCGACTCCGGTGTTTGATGGCCAGAATCCGCTCGGCCGCCGCTGCATTCGCGGGGTGGGCGCCCAGGCCGAACACGGCTTCGGTCGGGTAGGCCACGACGCCACCGTGCCGCAGCAGGTAGGCCGCGCGATTGAGTAAGAACGAAGAAGACATGCGCGTCGTTTAGGTTGTCGGCGCCTTGCGTCGCCGCGTCGCGGGTTTGGCTGCGGTGGCGGTGTCGCCCGAAGGTTTGCGCCGAGCCGCCTTTTTGGGCTCAGCGGCTTCCGCCTCGGGTTTGGTGCTGGCCTTTTTGCCGCGCGCCGGTTTTTTCTCCGGTGCGGCGGCGAGCAGCGCCAGACACTCGTCGAGCGTCAGCGATTTCGGGTCGCGATCTTTGGGGATTTTGGCGTTCTTTTTGCCATCGGTGATGTACGGGCCATAACGCCCGTTTTGCACCGACACCCCAAGCTCGAATTGCGTGATATAGCGGTTCTGTTCGGCGAGCTTCTTGACTTCGATCAATTCCAACGCCCGTGGCAGGTCGATGGTGTAGGGGTCGTCGTCCTTGGCGAGCGAGGCATACAGCTTGCCGACTTTGACATAGGGGCCGAATCGCCCGATCGCGACTTCAATAGATTCCCCCTCTGGGCTGGTGCCGAGTGTGCGCGGCAGATCGAACAGTGCCAAGGCTTCGTCCAGTGTGATGGTTGCGATGCTCTGGCTGCGCTTGAGCGAGGCGAATTTGGGTTTTTCCGGGTCGTCTTTCGTGCCGATCTGTGCGAAGGGACCGAACCGGCCGAGCCGGACGGAGACCGGCTTGCCGGATTTGGGGTCGAGACCGAGTTCTCGCCCCTGGGCGGCTTCTTGTCGGCTGACATTTTCCTGGGTGTGCTGCACGCGCTCGGCAAAGGGGCGCCAGAACGCCTGCATCAGCGGAACCCAGTCCCGCTCGCCACGCGAGACCGCATCCAGATCGTCTTCGAGGCTGGCGGTGAATTCGTAATCAACGATGTCACGGAAGTAGTCGGTCAAAAAGCCATTGACCACCCGCCCCATATCGGTGGGGCGAAAGCGGCGTTGATCGAGCAACACATACTCTCGCGCCTGCAAGGTGGAGATGATGCTGGCATAGGTCGATGGCCGACCGATGCCGTATTCTTCCAGCGATTTGACCAGACTGGCCTCGGTGAAACGGGGCGGCGGCTCGGTAAAGTGTTGCTCTGCGGCAATGTCGCGCAGCACGACGGCATCGCCAACCGCGAGCGGCGGAAGGCGACGGTCATCGTCGCTTTCTGCGGCGGCATCGTCTTCGTCTTCACGGTACAGGGCAATGAAGCCGGGAAACTTGAGCGTCGAGCCGGTGGCGCGGAAGGCGTGTGCGTCACCCGCCGCGAGATCGACCGAAACCTGATCGTACACAGCGGGCGTCATCTGCGAGGCGACAGCGCGGCGGAAGATCATTTCATACAGCCGGAACTGGTCGCGATTCAGGAACGGTCGCACGGCATCGGGGGTGTTTGCCATGCTGGTGGGGCGGACAGCCTCGTGCGCCTCCTGCGCATTTTTCGATTTGGTCTTGTACGCCACGGGCGAGGCCGGCAGGTAGGGCGCGCCATATTTGGCGGCGATGTGGCTGCGGATGTCAGACAAGGCTTCTGCCGATAGGGTGACGGAATCGGTCCGCATGTAGGTAATCAAGCCGACGGTACCAGAGCCAATATCTACACCCTCGTACAATTCCTGGGCGAGGCGCATGACACGGGACGACGAAAGTCCGAGCTTGCGCACGCCCTCCTGTTGCAGGGTGGAGGTGGTGAAGGGCGGGGCGGGGTGCCGTTTGCGCTCACGGGTTTCGACCGAGCGCACGGCGAGATGGCCTTGCGCTGCCGCGAGCAGGCGCGCCCGCGCCGCTTCGGCTTCGGCGGCATGGGTGAGGCTGAATTGCTCGACTTTTTCGCCGTCCAGCGTCAGGAGCCGCGCGGAAAATGCCTGCTTTGTCTTGGCGCAGTCTGCGGTGATCGACCAATATTCGCGCGGCGTAAACGCTTCGATTTCCTGCTCGCGTTCGACGATCAGCCGCAGCGCCGGGCTTTGTACCCGCCCGGCAGACAGCCCCGGATTGATTTTTTTCCAGAGCAGGGGCGATAGATTGAAGCCCACGAGGTAGTCGAGCGCGCGCCGTGCCTGCTGTGCATTGATGAGCGGTTGTGAGAGATCGCGCGGGTTGGCCACCGCTTCTTGCACGGCCTTTTTGGTGATTTCATAGAACACGACGCGCCGCACGGTTTTGTTTTTGAGCAGGCCGGCTTCATTCAGCAGTTCATGCAAATGCCAGGAGATGGCTTCCCCTTCGCGGTCGGGGTCGGTGGCGAGCAGCAGGGTGTCGGCGGTTTTGACGGCCTTTTTGATCGCATCGACATGGCGCGCATTTTTGTCGATGACGCTGTAGCGCATCGCAAAATCATGTTCGGTATCGACCGCGCCGTCTTTGGGCACAAGATCGCGTACATGCCCGTAGGAGGCCAGCACTTCGTAGCCGCTGCCTAGGTATTTTTTGATGGTTTTGGCTTTGGCAGGCGATTCGACAATGACTAGCGTTTGGCTCATAGGATAAAGAACTAAGAATTAATGAATGTATTCGCCGCTGTCCGCGAATACGAAGTCTTCCATCCATGTGAAGGCCGATTCTTCTCCGGGCCGGGTGGACAGGACGAGTAGGACGACCCATTTGATGTCTTCGACATCGATTTCATCCTTGCCCAGTGCCAGGGCGCGTTCGATGACGGTCTCCCGGGTTTCTGCCGAGAGCACGCCGATTTCTTCCAGCTCCAGCAGCAATCCTCGGGCGTCAAGATCGAGGATGGCCGCTTCTTCTGGCGCGTAAAAACGCAGGGCGCGGGGGCGTTCGCCCGTGTTGGCATTGGCCAGTTCGGTGAACGGGCGCGCCTCGCGCGCTTCATCCAGCCAGGAAAAAGCCCGGTGAATGGCTTCTTGATCAAAGCCGGCCACGACCAGTTTTTGGTGCAACTCCCCCCGCAACGGGGCGGCCGGTAATTGGGGTTCCTCTTCCATGTGGTTTTCAAACAGATACATCAACAGGTCAAGGACGGTTTCTTTCATGAGCACTCTCGGCAAAGGGTCGGCAGCGCCGGCCAGCGGTATCGGGCAGATCAGGCGGTGCGGCAATACAGCCCACCCGGTAGGGTCGTGACCTGCCCCTCCAGTTCAAGCATGAGGAGGATGGAGGAAACTTCGGCGGGGGTCAATCCACTGGCGTGAATCAGGCTGTCGGCAGTTTGCGGATCGAACCCCAGCAGCGCCAGCAATTGAGCGTGGCTCTCCTCCTGCGCTGGGGCGGATACGGGGTCGAGTGCCGGGGTGTCTGGCGCGGATCGTAACCGTGCGCCGAGGCGCGGGGCGAGTTCCTCAAAAATATCCTGGGCGGTTTCGACGAGCTTGGCGCCATCGCGGATCAACCGATGGCAACCCCGCGCCAGAGGGTTGTGAATCGAGCCGGGGATGGCAAACACCTCGCGCCCCTGTTCGGTGGCGAGGCGGGCGGTAATCAGCGAGCCGCTTTGCAGGCCAGCTTCGACAACCAGCACTCCTTCCGCCAGCCCGCTGATCAGCCGGTTGCGCCGGGGAAAGTGTTCCTTGCGTGCGGGTGTGCCGGGCGGCCATTCGCTGACCAGCAAGCCGCCGGTGTTGAGAATCCGTTGCGCCAGCGGCTGGTTTTGCTGGGGATAGATCAGATCGGGTCCTGTGCCCATGACGGCAATGGTCGCGCCCTGAGCCTGGAGTGCGCCGTCATGGGCGGCTGCGTCGATGCCGAGTGCCAGGCCGCTGGTAATCACGAGGCCGCAGGCAGCCAGATGTTTGGCAAAGGCGCGGGCATTGTTCAGCCCGCCGGTGGTGGCGTTGCGCGCGCCGACCATGGCGAGTTGCGGTTCATCCAGCAAGCGAATATCCCCTCGGGCGAACAGCGCAGCCGGGGCGTCGGGCAGGCTGTGCAGCAACGCGGGATAGTGGGGGTCGCCGGCGAGAATGAGATGGTGGGATGGATCGGCGGCCAGCCAGTCCAGCATGGCGGCGACGCGGGCTTCATCTCCCCGGGGGCGGGCGGTGGCGAGGGCGCGTGGCAAACCGGCGGCCAGCCAGTCGTTCGTCGAGGCGTGGAGCGCGGTGAGGGGATCGCCGAAGGCATCCAGCACGCTGCGCAGGCGTTTGGGGCCCATGCCTTGCAAGGTGATCAAAGACAATAACGCCCGGCGATGGGCGTCGTCGGGCGTTGGGGTTGTCGGCATCACGAGCGGGCTTGCCCCGGTGCGCGGGGCGGCTTTTAGTTGGCCGAAGTCGGCGTTTGGACAAGATCGCCAATGTGGATGGTGCGTTTGGTTTTCACCACCAAAGCCAGGCTCACGCGGTCATAAGTGCGGAACACCATCGCGGTGCCAATCGGGAAATCCGGCAGTTTGACTTGCGGCGGCTTCGGAATTTCAAAGCCTTGTGGCTCGGCATTCTTGTCGAGCTCTTTCGGATTTTGGGTATAGGTATCGCTCACGATCTTGCCGGGTTTGCTGATGCGCAGCAAATCGCCGGGTACGAGGCCGTTCTGGGTGCCCGCGTTGATGATGATGACCTGGTAGGTTGCTACCTGTGTGATGGCATCGGGGATATCAATGACCTGCGCATCGATCGGCACGGCGGGGATGCTCGGGGTCACCGCATGATCGAACGGGGCATGAACGACCGGCAACAGTCGATCCCCTTTGAGGATTTCCCGTGCGCTCTTGGTGATGCGCAGGGTGGTCGGGTCGCCCTCGGCCGTAATTTGGGCTTCGCCTTTGTAGATTGCACGATAGCCGAGAAACTCCTTGGTGACCGGATCGACCAGCGGACGCCCTTTGCCGACGATGGCGTAGTCTTGCCGATCGCCCGTCAGTGCCGGGCGCGCGTAAATCACATCGCCCAGGCTGGAGGAGACGGTTTCGTTTCGGTCGGCCAGCACATAGGGCGCGGCTTCGAAGGCGGCCTCGCTGAGGATTTGGTCGTAGGAGAGAAACGGCTTCAGCGCATCCAGCGGGATGGCGCTGATTTCCGACGGCAGTGTTTCGTAGCGCATGTGCGGACGCAGGGTGATGCCGAGACGCGGGCGCCCGGCGATGTACATGATGCCGATTTTGTCGCCCGGATAGATTTTGTGCGGATTTTTGATTTGTGGGTTGTCGTACCAGATTTCCGGCCAGTAATAGGGATCTTTCAGAAAGTGGTTGGCGATCGACCAGAGCGTATCGCCTTTTTTCACGGTGTATTCATCCGCGCTCAGGGATTTGAATTGCGCCTTGGTTTGCTCAGGCGTGAGCGTGCCGGCAACTGGGCCGCGGGTTGCGCCGAGGGGCAGGGCATCGGCGGCGGCCGGTTCGTTGACAATGTTGACGGGCGGACGATCCGCTGCGCAGCCAGCCAGCAGGGCGACAGCGAACGATAAGGTGGCGGTGCGGGGGAATCCTTTTGAGAGTCTCATGGGCTACTTCCTTGGGTTTTCAGCCGGAAACGAGGGCAACATCAGGCGGTACAGACGCAGACTTGCGATAGAAAGTCCGTGGCGCACCTTCGCTGCTCGCGTACAATGTTGCGGCAAAGGTGACTATTTGTAAAAGAATTTGCGCGGCGCGTAAAGCATCTACCGGGCTTTGGCTGCATAGAATGCGATTGGGTGTGGTAAAACCGTGACCCCGTTTTCTTTAATTTCTGCTCTTCAATCCGGATCCGGGCGGAGCGGATCGATCCGACAGGGAAGCGCAGATTAAATCATCGCTTCCTGTTTTGGACATGGATGCCCCAAGGCGGAAACGATGTAACTCATTGATTCATAGAGACTGCCGCGAATTCATTTCGCGGTGAGGTTGACTGAATCAATCCAGGGATGGATTGATTTTGATCTATATATAGAGTGCTTTTATTTGGTTATGTCATTACTCGATATTTTGCAATTTCCTGATGAACGGTTGCGCCGTGTTGCGGATGAGGTGAGCCAGTTCGATGCGTCACTCGCGGAGTTGACGGCACGCATGTTCGACACCATGTATCAATCCCGGGGGGTGGGGCTGGCCGCGACGCAGGTCGATGTGCACCGCCGCATCTTCGTGGCCGATTGTGCCGACGAGGGTCAGCCGCCGGAGCCCCTGGTATTCATCAATCCGGTGATTCTGGAAGCGCGCGGGCACATCGAATCCGAGGAAGGTTGCCTGTCGATTCCCGGGGTGAATGACAAGGTGCCGCGCGCGCAAGCCGTGCGGGTGCGTGCCCAGAATCTTGTCGGAGATACCTTCGAGCGCAGCGCGGATGGTTTGCTGGCGGTGTGCATCCAGCACGAAATCGATCATCTGGATGGCAAGTTGTTCATTGATTATCTGTCCCCATTGAAGCGGCAGCGCATCCGTAAAAAGCTGGAAAAACAGCAGCGGTTGAATGCCGCGCAGGGAGCGGGTTGATGGCGCTGCGGATCATTTATGCCGGTACCCCATCGTTTGCCGTGCCCGCGCTCGATGCGCTGGCGGTGCGCGCGGATGTGGAGATCGTGGCGGTTTATACCCAACCCGATCGTCCGGCGGGTCGCGGACAGCGTTTGACCCCATCGCCGGTCAAGGAGCGGGCGCTCGCACTGGGCTTGCCGGTGCGGCAACCCGAGACGCTCAAAGCGGCGGAAGCGCAGGCGGAACTCGCGCAATGTGCGGCGGATTTGATGGTGGTGGCGGCCTATGGGCTGATTTTGCCGCAAGCCGTGCTCGATGCGCCGTGTTTGGGCTGTGTGAACATTCATGCCTCGCTGTTGCCGCGCTGGCGGGGCGCGGCGCCGATTGCCCGGGCGATCGAAGCGGGCGATGCGCAAACCGGCATCACGATCATGAAAATGGCCGCAGGCTTGGATACCGGGGATATGCTCTTGACCCGCTCGATGCCGATTCAGCCGGACGATACGGCGGCCAGCCTACACGATCGCTTGGCGGTGCAAGGCGCGGAGGCTTTGTGTGCAGCCTTGCCTGGGATCAGGGACGGTAGCCTCGTCGGGGTTCCGCAGGATGATGCCTTGGCGACCTATGCGGCCAAGTTGACCAAAGCAGAAGCGCGGATTGACTGGCGTGAGTCTGCCGCCCTGATCGTTCGGCGGGTGCGGGCGTTCAATCCGGCGCCGGTTGCCTTTATGCAGTGGCAGGGCGAGCCGATCAAGGTCTGGCAAGCCGAGGAGGCGGATGCGCGGCCGGGTGCGCGGCCGGGTACTGTGGTTGCGGTGGATAAACGGGGCTTTGTCGTGGCTACCGCTGAAGGCGGGGTGCGGGTGCTGGTCTGTCAGAAAGCCGGAGGCAAACGGATTGCCGCCGCCGATTTTGCCCGGCAGGGCGAATGGTTGGGGGTTCAGTTTGATTGATGCCAACACACGAAATCCGTCCGCGCGGGGCACGCGGCGGGGCGGCGGGCATGACCCGGATCGACCCCCGCGGGTGGATCCGCGCAGTCTGCCGCGCCGATCTCCGGAAGCGCTAACTGCGCAGATTCTGTTGCAGGTCGTCTCGCAAGGGGTTTCTCTGGATCAGGCGTTGACCCGGGTGCTGGCTCAGGCGCAGCCGGTGCATCGTGCCTTGGTTCAGGCCATGAGTTTCGAAACGCTGCGACATTTCGAGTGGTTGGTGCATTGGCGTGATCAGTTGCTGGAACGACCCATTCCGGCCAAATCCATCCAGGTTGCCTTGTTGCTGCTGGTCGGGTTGGAGCGCCTGCGCGGCGCGCGGCGCGATCCCTCAAAAACCGTGAATTCCGCCGTGACGGCGGCGCGGGAATTGGGGCATCCCTGGGCTACGGGGTTGATCAATGCGGTGTTGCGCCGCGCGGCGCGCGAGTGCGCCGAGGTGGAAACGCCGGCACGGAAGGCTCCCGACGCGGTCGGCGCCTGTTTGCCGCCCTGGCTGTTTAGTCGCTTGCAGGGGGATTGGGGGGTCGAAGCCGCCCAGGCGATTGGGGCGGCGATGGCCAGCCATCCACCCATGACCTTGCGCATCGCGGGTGACCGTTTGTCCTATGCGGCACGATTGGCGGCCGAGGGTTTGCCGCATCGATTGACGCCCTTTTCGCGATACGGCATCACGCTGGAATCCCCCGTTGAGGTCGATCGCTTGCCGGGGTTTACCGAAGGGCTGGTGTCCGTGCAGGATGAGGCGGCACAGTGGGTGGTCGATCTCATGGCGCTGGCGCCGGGTCAGCGCGTGCTGGATGCCTGCAGTGCGCCGGGGGGCAAGACGCTGGCGCTGCTGCAACAGCAGTCGCCCTTATCCCTGACGGCGCTGGATATCGATCCGGCGCGGCTGGCTCGGGTGCAGGAAAATCTGGATCGGGCGCGGGTTTTCGCCCGGCTGGTCGTGGGGGATGCCGCCCAGCCGTCGAGCTGGTGGGATGGCGAGCCGTTCGACCGTATTCTGGCTGATGTGCCGTGTTCGGCGACGGGCGTCATCCGTCGGCATCCCGATATCAAACGCTTGCGGCGGGATGAGGATATGGCGCCCTTGATCGAGCGTCAGGCCGAGATGCTCGCGGTGTTATGGCGCTTGCTCAAGCCGGGCGGGCGATTGGTCTATGCCACCTGCTCGGTGTTGCAGGCGGAAAATGCCGGGCAAATCGCCCAGTTTCTGGCGCAACATCCGGACGCGGTTTCGGTGCCGATCGAGGCCGATTGGGGCGTGGCGCAGGGGCAGGATGGCCGGTTTCTCGGTCGCCAGGCGTTTCCCGTGACAGGGGGGCATGATGGCTTTTTCTATGCGGTGCTGGAAAAGCGTTCGGCAAGTGCTGATTGATTCAGCGCTTGCCGTTTGGGTCATCCTGGGGCTCGCGGCATGGCCCGGCGCGACGGCCTGGGCGGCCTCCGATGCGGAAATCACCGACGCGCATGCCGAAGTGCGTGAGGGGGTGCTTTACCTCGATGTGCGGATGAATATCACGCTCGATCAGGAAATGATCGAGGCGATGCGCAACGCCATTCCCATTCACCTGACGCTATCGGCGCGCATCGAGGCGCCGCGCGACTGGCTGTATCCGCGGGTGATCGTCAGCGATGACCGGCGGTTTCGTCTGGAGTATCACGCCCTGTCGAAAACCTGGTTGTTGACCGATGATCTGGAGCATGAGGCGCGCAGCTTCAGCACACTGCAGGGCGCCCTCCGCTCGCTGGAGCGTATCCGAGCCTGGCCGGTGGCCAGTGCGCGGCGGATCGAAACCCCGGATCGGTTGATCGGGCGCGTCCGCCTGACGCTCGATATCGACAAACTGCCCTTGCCCCTGCGTTTTCCGGCCCTGTTCGATTCGCGTTGGGCGCTCAACAGTCCCTGGTTTCTGTGGTCGGTACCGCATGGGGCGAAGGACGCGCCATGAAGTGGCAGCGGCTCTATGGTTTTTTGATTCGCCGACTGGTGCCGCCGGTCAGCGTGATGGTCGTCGTGCTGCTGCTGGTGCTGATGTACCTCGTCTCCGAGTCGTTGCAGCGCGCCAACCAGCCGGAAAAACTCTATTTGGCTCTGCTGGGCGCGAGCGCGGTGGGGTTGCTGTTTTTGTCGGGCGTGGTGTTCGGGCACATCATCCGCCTGGTGACGCATTACCGGCGCGGCACGCCGGGGGCGCGCCTGACCGCGCGGCTGGTGCTGACTTTTGTCGGGCTCACCAGCATTCCGGTGCTGATCGTGTTTTATTTCTCGGTGTCGTTTATCCAACGCGGTATCGATTCCTGGTTTGATGTGCAGGTCGAACAGGCAATGTCGGATGCGCTCTCGCTCTCGCAAATGGCGTTTGATGGGCAAATGCGCACGGCCATGTCGGACACCCTGCGGGCGGCCGATCAACTCAAGGGCGTTTCCGGAGATTTGATTGCGCTGGATTTGAACTCGGTACGGCGTTCGACCGGCGCGCATGAAATGACGATCTTCGGTGCGCGCAATCTGATCATCGCCTCGGCGTCCGATGATCTCCAGCAGATCGTACCGGCGCGCCCCGATGAAACCGCGCTGTCGCATGCCCGAGCCGGTAAGGATTACATTGGGCTTGATCCGGGCGCCGATGGCGCGATGCGGATCCTGGTGGTGGTGCCGCTCACGGCGGGGCTCACGGGTGATGGCGGCGGACAGGTGTTGCAGGCGCTGTATTCGATTTCACCGCGCGCCAATCAACTGTCGGGCAGTGTTCAGGCCGCGTTCAATGAATACCGGTCGTTGATTTTTCTGCATAAATCCTTGAAACGCACCTTCACCCTGGCTCTGACCCTTGCGTTATTGCTGTCGCTGTTGACGGCGGTATGGCTGGCGTTTATCGCCGCCCGCAACCTGCTGGCACCGATTCGGGAATTGGCGGCGGGTACCAAGGCGGTGGCGGAGGGCAATTACACCCACCGGCTGCCGGTTGATCGGCGCGATGATCTGGGGCAACTGGTGCAATCGTTCAACACCATGACCGCGCGGGTGCGCCGGGCGCATCAGGTGATGCAGCAGTTGCAGGAGCTGGCGGATCAGGAACGCGATTATCTGGAAACGGTCATCCAGCACTTGTCGTCGGCGGTGCTGACGCTGACGCCGGATGGGCGCATCAGCCGCAGCAATTCCGTGGTGGCGGCGTTGTTGAGCGTGTCGCCGCAGGCCATCGAGCGGCTCACGCTGACCGAGCTGTGTCAGCAGCATCCCCATCTGGAACCGGTGTGCGCGGCGTTTGCGCCATTGCTGGAACCAGGCCAGTTGACCCCGGGTGCGACGGTCGAGGCTCAGCTGAAGATCATGGGCGATGGCGGGCGGCGGGTCTTGCTGAGCCGTGCGGCGGCGTTGCCCGCCGAGCAGGGTGATCTCAGCGACGGCTTCGTCCTGGTGTTCGAGGATGTCACGACGCTGATCCAGGCGCAGCGGGATGCCGCCTGGTCCGAGGTGGCGCGCCGGTTGGCGCATGAGATCAAAAATCCCCTGACGCCCATTCAGTTATCGGCCGAGCGGCTGCGGCGGCGATTGCTCGGTTCGTTGGATGAGGAGCCTGCGCAGATGCTGGATCGCGCGACGCAGGTCATCATCAATCAGGTCGAGGCCATGAAATTCATGGTCAATGAATTTGCCGAATATGCCCGCACGCCACAAAGTACGCCGGTGTTGCTCGATCTCTCCGAACTGGTGGCCGAAGTGGTGGAGCTGTACCGTGGGAGCGAGGTCTCGGTGCGGCTGGTGCGCAGCGAACCCGCGCTGCCGGTGCGGGCAGATGCCGGGCGGATCCGACAGGTGCTGCACAACCTCATCCGCAATGCGCAGCAGGCGTTGATGGAGCAGCCGCCGGTCGAAGGCGTCAAGCCGCGGGTGCAACTCACGACCCGGCTGATTCAGGAAGGATCGCTCTGTCTTGCCGAGCTGGCGGTGTTCGACAATGGGCCGGGCTTCCCGGAGAGCATGCTGGATCGTCTGTTCGAACCCTATGCCACCACCCGGCCGAAAGGCACCGGGCTGGGCTTGGCAATCGTGAAAAAAATCGTGGAGGAGCACGGCGGGCTGGTGACGGCAACCAATCGGCAGCCTGCCGCCTTAAGTGAGACTGCGCCCGACGAGCTGGCGGCAGCGGGTGCCGTGTGCTGGTTGACGGGCGCGCGGGTCACGATCCGCCTGCCCCGCGCCGAACCCGCCCCGAGCGCGGTTGAACCGCCGGCCGACGAGATCGGGCATAATCCTGCCGCGTTGCCGGAAACCAGTACCTCTTCGGATTTGGATCATCAACGGATTGGCTGACTTGGATTCCACCAAGACAGGCCCACAAAGAGCTGCCCTATGAGCATTGGACATATTCTGGTCGTTGACGACGAAAGCGAGATTCGCTCCCTGCTGGCGGAGGTGTTGACCGATGAGGGCTACACCGTATCGAGCGCGGCCGATGCCGCCGAGGCGCGCAATTCGATTGCCTCGCGCCGCCCGGATCTGATTCTGCTGGACATCTGGATGCCTGGGCAGGATGGCATCTCCCTGCTGCGGGAATGGCACGAAGCGGGGCAACTGGTCTGGCCGGTGGTGATGATGTCCGGTCATGGCACGGTGGAGACCGCCGTCGAGGCGACGCGGCTGGGCGCCTTCGACTTCATCGAAAAGCCGATTTCTCTCGACAAACTCCTGCTGGTGATCGAACACGGGCTGGAAAATAACCGGCTGCTGCGGGAAAACGAGCATCTCAAACGCTCGGCGCCCGATCCGTTCGAACTGATTGGCGAAAGCGAATACATGACGACCTTGCGGGCGCAGGCCAAGAAAGTCGCCGGACACGACGCCTGGGTGCTGATCTTCGGTGAACCGGGCACGGGCAAGCAGGCGCTGGCGCGGTTTATTCACCATCATTCGCCCCGGCGGCATTTCCCGTTCATCGATACCGGCAGCGTGGCCATGGGCGGGCGGCAAAACGCCGCCGTCGAGTTATTCGGCTCAGAGGTGGATGGCAAGATTCGTTATGGGCTGCTCGAACAGGCCAATGGCGGCACGCTGTTTATCGCCGAAGCGGCGGATATGGACGAACAGACGCAGATGCAATTGATTTCTGCGCTGGAAAATCAATCCTTTTTCCGCGTCGGCGGCGCGGAGCCCGTTGCGGTGGATGTCCGCGTGATTGCCGCGACCCGTAAGGATCTCGAGGCCGAGGTGCGCGCGGGACGATTCCGGGAAGATTTGTTCTATCACCTCTCGGTGGTGCCCCTGCCGATCGAGCCCCTGCGCCATCATCCCGAGGATGTGCCCGTCCTGCTGTCACACTATCTCGATGCCGCGCACCGGTTTGAAGGGCTTCCCCGGCGGGAACTGACCATCGGGGCGCGCAACCTGCTCAAGGCGCATTCCTGGCCCGGCAATGTGCGGGAGCTGAAAAACCTCGTGCAGCGCATGTTGATTCTTGGGAACGGCGAGGTGATCGACGAGCAGGAAGTCCAGCGGGCGCTGGGGTTTTTACCCGCCCGTGGCGATGCGGCGGAGGGCGTGGCCAACAGCCTGATCTCGCTGAATCTCGATCTGCCCCTGCGCGATGCACGCGATGAGTTCGAGCGCCGTTACCTTCTGGCGCAGTTGAAAGCCTGCGAGGGCTCGATGACCGAATTGGCGCGTATCACCGGCATGGAACGCACCAATCTTTACCGCAAACTGAAATCCTTAGGTATCAGTGCGAATGAGCGTAGCTAGGTTCCGGGGGTATCGATGAAAATCATTCTGCTTGGAGCCGGGCAGGTGGGTTCCTCCCTGGCCAATGTGTTATCGACCGAGGCGCGGCATTCGGTGACGGTGGTCGATACCGACAACCAGACGCTGATCCGGCTACAGGAGCGCTTGGACATTCGCACCGTGCAGGGCGCGGGCGCGAATCCTGCCGTGCAGGAAGCGGCGGGCGCGGCCGATGCCGATGTGTTGATTGCGGTGACCGGTTCGGACGAAACCAATATGTTGGCCTGCCGGGTGGCGTGGACGCTGTTTCGCACGCCGACCAAGATTGCGCGGGTGCGCACCCCGGAATACCAGGATCATCCGGCCTTGTTCGATAACCACGCGATTCCGGTGGATTTTTTGATTAACCCGGAGCGGTTGATCAAAGAATATATCGTGCGGCTGATGGAGCATCCCGGCGCCTTGCAGGTGCGGGATTTCGCGGGCGGCAAGGCGCGGCTGATCGCGCTGCGTGCCGAAGTCGATGGCCCCTTGACCGGTCGGCCGATCCGCCATCTGGCCGCCCTGTTGCCGCAGACGGAGGCGCGGGTGGCGGCCATTTACCGTCGGGATACGCCGGTACATCCGGATGGCGATGTGGTGATCGAAGTCGGCGATGAGGTGTTTTTCCTCGCGCGCACCGAAGACATGCGCGAGGTGATGAGCGTGGTGCGGCGGCTGGAACGGCCCTATCAGCGCATCATGATCGCTGGCGGCGGCAATATCGGCGGCGGGCTGGCGGCGGCGCTGGAGGATCGGTTCGCCGTCAAACTCATCAGCAACAACCCGGAGAAAGCGCGGGCTCTGGCCACCGCGCTCGACCGCACCATCGTACTGAGTGGCTCGGGCACCGACAGCGCGCTCCTGCTCGAAGAAAACATCGAGGACATGGATGTCTTTCTGGCGCTGACCAACGACGATGAGGACAACATCCTCTCGGCGATGCTGGCCAAGCGGCTGGGCGCGCGCAAGGCGATGTGCATCGTCAATCGGGGGGAATATGTCGATCTGATCCACATGGGCGCTATCGACATTGCCCTGTCGCCGCACAACATCACGATCGGCCACCTGGTCACCCGGCTGCGCCGGGGGGATGTGGTGAGTGTGCATTCCCTGCGCCGTGGGGCGGCTGAAGCCATGGAGATCATTGCCCGAGGCGACAAGACTACTTCGCAGGTCGTCGGACGGCGGATCGATGAGCTGCCCTTGCCGCCGGGGACGACGATCGGCGCGCTGCTGCGGGGCGATGAGCTGTTGATTGCCCATCACGATACGCTGATCCATACCGATGACCATGTGATTCTGTTCGTCACCGACAAGCGGCTGGTGGGCACCATCGAGCAGTTGTTTGCCGTGCGTTTCGGCTTTTTCTGAGGAACCCCATGCAATATCTGGCGATTGGGCGGGTGATGGGCTTGCTGCTGATCGTGTTTGCCTTCACCTTCATCCCGCCGTGGATCATCGGCCTGCTGATGGGCGATGCAACGCTGGCGCCGTTCGAGATCAGCTTCCTGATCGCCTTGGGTTTGGGGCTGGCGCTGTTTTTGCCCCTGGCGCGTTCCCGCCGTGAGCTGAAACTGCGCGATGGCATTCTGGTCGTGGTGTTGTTCTGGGTCATGCTCGGCCTGATGGGCGCGGTGCCGTTTTATCTGGAACCGGCGCTCAAGATTAATTTTTCCCAGGCGGTGTTTGAATCGGTCTCGGGCTTTACCACGACGGGTTCCACCGTGCTGGTGGGGCTCGATACGATGCCCAAGGGCATTCTGTTTTACCGCCAGCAACTCCAGTGGTTGGGGGGCTTGGGGATCATCGTGCTGGTGGTGGCCTTCATGCCCTTGATTGGCGTGGGCGGGATGCAGCTCTACAAAACCGAAATTTCCGGGCCGATGAAAGACGAGCGGGTGTCTGGCCGGATCGCCGACACCGCCAAGGCGCTGTGGCTGGTTTATGCCGGCCTGACCCTGGCCTGCGCCCTGTTGTTCAAGATCGAGGGGATGAGCTGGTTCGATGCGGTTGGCCACGCCTTTGCCACCGTATCGACCGGCGGCTTTTCGACCCATGATGCGAGTTTCAGCTATTTCAACGACTTCAGCATGGAGCTGACGGCCGAGGTGTTCATGCTGCTCGGCGCGACCCCGATGGCCTTGCATTACCTTGCCTTGCGGCACTGGTCGTTGCGGGATTACGCCCGCAGCTCGGAACTCAAGTTTTTCGCCCTGCTGCTGCTGGTTTTTTTCGCCCTCCTCGTGCTGACGGTGCTGATTTCCCAACCCGAGCAAGCATGGCTCTCGGGCATTCGCTGGAATTTGTTTCAGTTGATCACCCTGATGACGACAACGGGATTTGGTCTGTCGGATGCGACACCCTGGCCAGTGTTTCTGCCGGTGCTGTTGCTGGCGACGGCCTTGATCGGCGGCTGCGCCGGTTCGACTTCCGGCGGACTCAAGGTCGTGCGGATGCTGCTGCTGTCCCGGCAGGGGCTGAATGAACTGCGTAAACTCGTGCACCCGCATGGGGAATTTGTGGTCAAACTCGGGGGCCGGGCGATCAGCCCGGCGGTCATCAGCGCGGTGTGGGCGTTTTTTGCCGCCTATGTGTTCGTGTTCAGCGTGATCTTCTTTTTGATGATGGCGACCGGGCTGGATGTGGTGTCGGCGTTTGGAGCGACCATTGCGACGCTCACCAGCGCCGGGCCGGGTCTGGGTTCGGTCGCCGGAAATTTCGCGACGGTCTCGACGGCGACGCTGTGGGTCGGGACGGTCTCGATGCTCTTGGGACGGTTGGAAATTTTCACCGTTTTGGTCTTGTTCCTGCCGATGTTCTGGCGTCGATGAGCCGGGGCGAATCTGCCCCGCAGGGCGCGACGCAACCCTTTTCCTGGGCGTTTCTTTGTCCGCGCTACGGGTTCGTCTGGCTGTTGTTCGGCCTGTTGTGGCTGTTGGCCTATGCCCCGCATCGGCTGCGGCTGGGTGTCGCCTGGGGGGTGGCGGCGCTGTATCGCCGGTTGTATTCCAAGCGTCGTCGGATCGTGGCAACCAATCTCGCCTTGTGCTTTCCGCAGCAGCCGGACGCGGTGCGGGCTGCGTGGCTGCGGCGGCATTTTCTCCTTCAGGCCTATGCCTTGCTGGATTTGGGACGGCTGTGGTTTCGCTCGCCCGGTTATCTGCAGCGCCAAACCACGGTCAGTGATCCTTTGCTCTTCGATCAGTTGGTGGCGCAGGGCGGGGTGGTGCTTACCGGGCATGGCGCCGGGTTGGAGTGGGTCGGGCACTATTTCACGATGCGGATGACCGGCTCTGCGATGTACAAGCCCTTCGGCAAAAACCGGCTGCTGAACTGGCTGTTCGAACGCGGGCGGGAGCGGCACGGCGCGCGGGTCTATCCTCGGCACATGGGGCTGAAACCGCATCTGAAACACCTTCGGGCGGGGCAGGGATTTTTTTACATCGCCGATGAGGATTTGGGGGAAGCGCATTCCGTGTTCGCCCCGTTCTTCGGCGTAGAAAAAGCGACGATTCCCCTGGCCGGTAAGATTGCCGCGGTGAGCCGGGCGATGATTTACCCCGCGCTGGGACAGCTCGATCTGCGAACTGGGCGTTACCAGTTGTTGATCCATGCGCCGGTCTCTGTGCCCCCAAATGACGATCGGGCGGCTGCCGGGGCGATCAATCAGGCGCTGGAGGCGTTGATTGCGCTCGATCCCCCGCAATACATGTGGTCACTCAAGCTGTTCAAGACGGCGACCCCGGATCGGCCGGATCCGTACCGCTAACCGCCGGCGGCGGCGGTTGGCGCCGAAAACGCCGGTAACTCCACTGATACTGCGCGGGATTTTCTCGCGCAATCTGCTCGACCGCCGCGTTCAATGCCGTCAGCGAGATTGTGACATCGGCATCGTAGAGTGCCTCGGGCGCGGGATAATAGTTGAGCACATAGCCCCGCCCCTGCGGCAGCCGTTCGGTGCGCCCGAAGACCGCCCGCGCGCCGGTTTTCTGCAGGAGCTGATGGATCAAGGTCACGGTATAGGCGGGCTGACCAAAGAACGGTGCGAAGGCGCCTTCACCGACGCCCGGCTCCTGATCGGGCAGGATGGCGACCAGCTCGCCTCGTTGCAGCGCCAGGAACAGCGCTTTGACGCCCCGGCGGTCGGCGGGCACGAGCTGCGCGCCAAAGCGCGTTCGACCCTGGGTCATCAGGCGTTCGAATGCGGGCTCGCGCGGCGGGCGGTAGATCGTGCTCATCGGGGTCAGGGTGGCGGTATATAACCCGCCAAATTCCCAGGATCCGCTGTGGGGGGCGAGCAGAATGCAGCCCTTGCCCGCCGCCAGGGCGGTGTCGAGATGCGCCTTGCCATGAATGCCGCGCACCAGCCGGTCGATCCTGGGTTTGCTGCCGCGCCAGATGAGGCCGAGTTCGGTGAGGGTTTTGCCGGTTTCCAGCAAATGCTGTCGAACCAGCCGGGTCTGCTCCTCGGCATTGAGTTCGGGCAGGCAACGCGCGATGTTTTCCTCGGCGATTCGTCGCAGGCGGCTGCGGCTGACCCAGGCCAGCCAGCCGAGGGCTGCGCCCAGACCATGCGCCAGCCGCAGCGGCAAGGCCGCGAACAGGCCGAGGGCGGCGCGCAGCGCCCACAGGCGCATCCGGCTGCGCCCCGGTCGTCCGGTCGATTGCGCGGTGCGTCGCACCGTCATGGCTGACCCACCGCCGCGTCCAGCCCTTCGCGCATCAGCGGGGTGAGCGTCGCCGCCAGTGAGCGGAACAACTGCGGGTTGCGCCGCTCCTCCTCGGCGAGCAGCGCCTTGAAGTGCGCGCGCTGGGTGGGTTTGGCGAAGCAGGCCGGGCAGTTATCGGTAATGACCGGCAGAGCATGCTGGGTGGCAAAATCGACCAGCATCCGTTCGCGCACCCGCACGAAGGGGCGGATGATCCGCAAGTCACCGGCATCGTTGCGGTAATGGGCTTTCATGGTGTTGAGTTTGCCGCCGTGGAAGGCGCTCATCAAAAAACTTTCCGCCAGATCATCCAGATGCTGCCCGAGCGCGAGCACGCCATAACCGTGTTCCCGTTGGGTTTTGTAAATCAGCCCGCGTTTCATGCGGGCACAGAACGCGCAGTACGAATCGCCGCGCATATGTTCATTGGCCAGGCCGACGATATCCTCGCGCACCAGAAAATACGGAATGCCGAGTTCAGCGAGGTAAGGCACCAGCGGGCTCGGGTCGAAGCCGCCGACCATCGGGTCGATGGTGACGGCGCCGAGTTCAAATGCGAAGGGCGCGCGTTGCTGCACAAAGCGCAGGCAGTGCAGCAGCGAGAGCGAATCCTTGCCGCCGGATAGTCCGACCAGCACCCGGTCGCCGGGGCGCAGCATCAAAAATTCCACCAGCGTGCGCGCCACGAGGCGCGACAATTTCTTGCTGGGCACCGCCCACCGATTGGCCATTGCGTTCATGGTCGGCATTGTACGATGGCTTTTACTGGCCGACGGTGGCTTTCCGCGGCAAGGCTGCGATAATCGCCGCCATTCTTTGGTTTTGAGTGGTTTATTGATGAAACCCGTGATTGCTTTGGTTGGTCGGCCAAATGTCGGCAAATCGACGATGTTCAACCAGTTGACCCGAACCCGCGCGGCGCTGGTGGCCGATTACGCCGGGCTGACGCGCGACCGGCAATACGGCAGTGCGGAATACGAAGGGCAGGTGTTCATCGTCATCGACACCGGCGGCTTGACGGGCGAGCGCGGCGGCATCGAGGCGCTGATGCAGGAACAAGCCTGGGCGGCGGTCACCGAGGCCGATGCGGTGGTGTTTCTGGTCGATGCGCGTGCCGGTATGACGGTGGCCGATCAGGAAATTGCCGAGCGTCTGCGGCGCACGGGGAAGCGCATTCAGCTCGTCGTCAATAAAATCGACGGCGTGGATGAATCTCTGGTGCAGGCGGAATTTGCCCGCCTGGGGCTGGGCGACCCGGTCTTGACCACGGCCTCGCACGGTCGGGGCATCAGCGCGCTGTGGCAGGCCTTGCTCGAACAGCTGGTGCAGGCCAATCCAGCGGGCGCGGTGCCGGATGTCCCCGCCGATGATTCGATTCGCGTCGCGCTCATCGGTCGGCCGAATGTCGGCAAATCCACCCTGACCAACCGGCTGCTCGGCGAGGATCGCGTGCTGGCGTTCGATCAGCCGGGCACCACGCGGGACAGCATCTACATCCCCTTCGAGCAGAACGGCCAGCCCTATACGCTGATTGACACCGCCGGGGTGCGCCGCCGGTCGCGGGTCGATCACATGATCGAAAAATTCAGCATCGTCAAAACGCTGCAAGCCATCGAGGCGGCCCATGTCGTGGTCTTGGTCTGCGATGCGCACGAGGGGATTTCCGAGCAGGATCAGCATTTGCTGGGGTTCATTCATGATCGGGGGCGGGCGTTGGTGATCGCCATCAACAAATGGGACAACATGACCGATTACGCCCGGGATGAGGTCAAACGGCAAATCGACCTCAAGCTCAGCTTCATCAACTATGCCCAGATGCACTTTATTTCCGCCCTGCATGGCACAGGTGTCGGGCACTTGTTCGAGAGCGTGGACGCGGCCTATGCGGCGGCCATGCGTAACATGAGTACCAACGCCCTGACCAAGTCGCTCGAAGCCGCGGTGTTCGCGCATCAGCCGCCGCTGATTCATGGGCGGCGCATCAAGCTGCGCTATGCCCACCAGGGCGGCAGTAACCCGCCGATCATCGTCATTCACGGCAAACAGCTCGAACGCTTGCCCGGCAGTTATGCCCGTTATCTCGAAGGTTGGTTTCGCCGGGAATTTTCCCTGATGGGTACGCCGGTGCGGCTGGAATTGCGCACGGACGAGAATCCGTATGAAGGCAAGTTTGACAACCGCACCCCGCTGCAACGCTACAAGGAAAAGAAAGAAGAGCGCGAAATTGCCAGCATGAAGCGCAAGTCCGCCCGCAATGCGCAGCGGCGCGCGCAGGAAGAAGCGGCTCAGGGCGCGGGCAGCCTGACTTCGCGGGTGGCGGGGTTGGCGGGTAAAGGCGAAAAATCGGGGGGAGCGCCCGGTGCGCGCAGCGGCGTGAATAACAACACCGGGAGCCAGAACGCAGTGAAAGCGCGCGGTGCGGCAGCGCGTGTGGGTGCGGCGGCGGCGAAGCCTAAGTCTGCTGCAGGCAAGCCGAAACCGGCGGCAGGCAATCGCCGCCCCAAAGCGCCTAAGCCGACGCATTCGGGGGGCGGTTCCGGCAGGAAGTAGCAGGCCGTTGAAAAATTCTTTTCAACGACCCGGTAAGGCAAGCCACGGATGGCTTGCACGAAGATCAATCATGTTAATTCATTGATCTTCGGAGGCCGTCGCAGACATGAACGCGTAGCTGGCGTAAGCCCGCCGCGACGAGCCGAGTTGAAAAAGGGCAGGAAAGCCCTTTTTCAACATCCTGGTAGGCAAGCCGAAACGGTGGCGTTCGGTTGAGGCCGAACGCCGGGATGTCGCAAGGCGGGCGCCTGTCTGATTGGGGCATAGGACACATTTTTGGGTGATTTGACGCAGGTTCTGGGGCTTTTGGGGTATTAATCCCGTGCCTGATCAACGGGTTGAGTGTTGGCATGTCGATTGCTCTTATATCGCGCTTTTAAAAGCACGGTGTCGCATCGCGGGATGCGGCTGGAGCCCTTCGAATCACGAGACGCTTGCCTATGAAATTCAAACGCACTCCCTTGGCGCTGGCTTTTGCCGCGCTGCCTGCCTCTGTTTTTGCGACCCCGCCGACCGAGTTGCCGCCGGTTCAGATCGTAGGCGAGCAACCGGCCACCGCTCCGCTGGGCGCTTCGGTGTTGTCGGATTCGGCGCTTAGTGAAGCCAGGGCGCGAACCAGTGACACTGCCCGGCTGCTGACCGATTTCCCCGGCGTAAGTCTGTACAGCGCGGGGGGTGTGTCGGGGCTGCCGGTGATTCACGGGCTGGCCGATGAGCGGCTGGCCACGCAGGTCGATGGCATGAATCTGATCGCGGCCTGCCCCAACCACATGAATTCGCCCTTGTCGTATATCGACCCGACGAATGTCGGCTCGGTGCGGGTCTATACCGGTGTGGTGCCGGTCAGCGTCGGTGGCGATAGCATTGGCGGCGCGATCGTGGTGGATTCGGCCGATCCGGTGTTTGCCAAACCCGGTGAGGGCACGGTCACCCACGGTGAGATCGGCGGGTTCTACCGTAGCAACGGTCGGGGTTATGGCGGGAACCTCGCGGCCTCGCTGGCGACGCAAAACTTCAGCCTGAGCTATCACGGTTCCACGGCGCAAGCGGAGGACTATCAGGCCGGCGGCAGCTTCAAGCCCGCGGGTTTGTCCTCGACCGAGCCCGCCGACATCAACACGGGCATCAGCCATTGGCTGGATGGCGATACCGTCGGTTCTACCGCCTACAAGGCACAGAATCATCAATTGAGCGCGGCCTATCAAAACGATGCGGGCACGCAGCTGTTCGAGCTGTCGGGCGGCATTCAGCGCATCCCCTACGAAAACTACCCGAACCAGCGGATGGACATGACCGACAACCGCAGTACCCAACTGAATGCGCGGTATCGGGGGCTGTACGATTGGGGCAAGCTGGAGGCCCGGCTGTACCGCCAGCATGTCAATCATGAAATGAATTTCGGCGAAGACCGGCAGTTCTGGTACGGCAATGCGCCGGGGATGCCGATGAATACCGAATCCACCACCACGGGCGCCAAGCTCGCGGCCACTTGGGATTTGACGGCGCGGGATGCGCTGGAGTTGGGGGCGGAGTGGCAGAAGTATCGACTGGATGACTGGTGGCCGCCGTCCGGCACCGGCATGATGGCGCCCGGCACTTTCTGGAACATCAATAACGGCCAGCGTGACCGATCCGCGCTGTATGCCCAGTGGACACGGCAGTGGGATCAAGCCTGGTTGACCCAGTTTGGCCTGCGCGGCGAATCGGTGCGGATGGATGCCGATCCAGTGCGCGGCTACAGCACCGCCCCGGGCGGCATGATGAACAGTTACATGGCCACGGCGAAGGATGCGGCCGCGTTCAACGCCGCCGATCGCAGCCGGACGGATCACAATCTCAATGCCTCGGCGCTCGCGCGTTATACCCCGGATGCGGGGCAAACTTATGAATTCGGCTTTGCCCGACAAGTTCGTTCACCGAGCCTGTACGAAGTCTATCCCTGGTCAACCTGGGGCATGGCGGCGATCATGAATAATTTCGTCGGCGACGGGAATGGCTATGTCGGCAACATGACCCTTTCCCCGGAAAAAGCCAACACCCTGAGTGCGAGCGCGGACTGGCACGATGCCACCGGCAAGCGCTGGGGCGTGAAACTCGCGCCTTATTATTCGTATGTTGAGGACTATATCGATGTCCGCTGCGCGCCGGGCGTGACTTGCAAGCCGAATCAGTTCAATGTGTTGCAGTATGTCAACCAGAATGCCCGCCTCTATGGTGCCGATCTATCGGCGCATACGGTGCTGGCCGAGAGCGCCGGGCTTGGCCGCCTAAGCGCTAAAGGGCAGATCAGCTATATCCATGGCCGGACCACCGCCACGGGCGATGCGCTGTACAACATCGTGCCCTGGACGGGCAAGGTCGCCCTCGTGCATGAGCGCGGCGCGTGGCAGAGCACTGTGGAGACGGTGTTCGTCGGTGCCAAGAGCGACACCACGGCGGTGCGCGGTGAACCGGCCACGGGCGGTTATGCTCTGGTGAACCTGAGCACCGGCTACACCTGGCATGGCCTGCGGGTGGATGTGGGCATCGACAACCTGTTCAACCGTTTCTACAACCTGCCGCAGGGCGGGGTGTATGTCGGTCAGGGCAAAACCATGGCGATCAATGGCGTACCCTTTGGCGTGCCGGTGCCCGGCCCCGGGCGCTCGATTTATACGCGCGTGAGCTACCGCTTCTAAGCACGGCTTGATCCGCGCAACAACCCGGCCTTGGCCGGGTTGTTTATTTCAATATGTCCTCAGGCTCCGCCGTGGCCATTGGCCTGGTCGGCGAGCAATTCACTAAACCGGTCGGTCGCACGGATCAAGGCATCGAGAATGCCGGGTTCGCTCGCCGCATGTCCGGCATGATCGATCCGCGTAAATTTGGCCTGCGGCCAGGCGTTGGCGAGCGCGGTGGCCTGGTCGATCGGGCAGACGACATCGTAACGGCCATGAATGATCTCCCCGGGGAGATGCGCGAAGCGCGGCACCTGCGCGAGCAGCGGTTCTGCCAGAAATGCCTGATGGTAAAAATAGTGATTTTCGATGCGCGCGATGGCGAGCGCGTGGTGCGGATCGCTGAAATAGTTCACGGTTGCGGCATCCGGCAGGAGGGTGGCCGTGCGTCCTTCCCAAGTGGACCAAGCCTTGGCGGCCTGCATACGGGCGAGTTCGTCGTCCCCCGTGAGGCGGCGATGATAGGCGGCGACCAGATCGTGTCGTTCGTCCGGTGGAATCGGGGCGAGGTAATCCGCCCAGTAGTCGGGAAACAGGTGATGGGCACCGTCTTGGTAAAACCAGCGGATATCTTCGGGGCGGCAGAGAAAAATCCCGCGCAGAATCAGCCCGAGTATCCGTTCGGGATGGGCACCGGCATAAGCCATGGCCAGGGTCGAACCCCAGGAGCCACCGAAGACCAGCCAGCGGTGAATACCCAGGTGTTGGCGAACCGTTTCCAGATCGGCAACGAGGTCGGCGGTGGTGTTGTCGATCAGGCTGGCGTGCGGGGTGGAACGCCCCGCGCCGCGTTGGTCGATCAGGATAATGCGGTAGCGATCCGGATCGAACAATTGTCGATGCCAGGGGGCGCAACCGGCACCGGGGCCCCCGTGCAGAAAGACGGCGGGAATCCCGTGGAGATTGCCGCATTCCTCGATGTGTAACACATGCGGGGCGGCCACGGGCAGGCTGTGGTTGACGCGGGGTTCAGTCGGCGGGTAGAGCGTGCGCATCGGGGGCGGCTCCGTGGGATGAGAGAGGTTGAATATGCCAATGCGGGGAATGGTACTGAATTTGCCAGCCACTGGGGGCATCCGGCGCGGGCAGGGCGGGGAGCGCCAGGCGCCTCATCAACTCGGCGCGGACTGCGCCTTGCGCGGTGAGTTGTGCGCTCAGCCCGCTCTGCACTGCGGCAGCAGCATCGGCGCCGGGGATGCTGGCCTCTAGCCGCCAGCTGCCGAGGCGGGCGGAACCGCCCGTGCTGTCGAGCCAGGCCGAGCCGGTGCCGATACTCTGGCAGAGCGCATCCAGCGCCAGGGTCAGCGGCTCGTTGTGCTGGAAGGGATGGCGCTGGGTCGCGATGGAGTCGGCGATGCTGCGCACGACTTGCCCGAGGGCGGAATAAAAGCGGTCGTCGGTGCCGCGCCATTGGCTGGTCAGATGCAGACGATCCAGGGCGGTGCCGAGCGCCGCGCGCTCGGTGTCGCGTGGGGGATCGAGGGGCGCAGAGGTCCAGACGATCTGGCGCGCCATCAATCCGAAAAACCCACTCAGCCGGCGTGCCCGCGAACCTTCACTGCTCATTTGCACATCGAGGTGATCGAGTTGTCCTCGAGTATCGCCCCAGCGCCAGCCGAGGCGTCGAATATGCAGGTTGCCTTGCAGGCTGTCGAGCCAGGGTTCCTCGGCGCGATCGGTCGGGGGTGTGCGGTACTGCCGGAGCAGCCATTGGCTTCGTCCCAGCCACAGGGCATGCTGCCCCTGGGTGAGCATCAGTCCCGGCAAGTTGCCTTCGAACCGCCATTCCCCAGTGTCGGCCGACCGGATTGCGTTCAGGCCCTCGGTCGGCGTCGGTTCGCCAGCGGGGGATAGCTGAAACTGCCACTGACCCAGCCCCGTGACCTGACCTGCGACCCGCAAGGGCTCTCCGTTCCAGTGACGGATCTGCCAGGGGCTGCGGGCATCGAGCGTCAGCACCAACCGTCCCCAAATCCAGCGGCCTTGTTCCAAGATGGGCGGCTGCGTATGGAGTTCCAGGTTCAGGATCAGGAGATCCTGTGCGCCATCAGGGTGCCAATGCAGTTGATAGCTTCGGTCGAAGGGCTGTTGCGCGGCGCGGATCATCTGCACATCGGGTTGCGTCTGCGCCCAGTTCGAGAGTGCCTGATCGATGCGGACGGCGGCTTGATAGGGGAGGACGATCTTCCAGATCAACAGCAGGAGCACCCCGATCAAGAAGGGGCGAAGGCTGCGGCGCAGGAAGTTCACAAGCGCGGGCATGGTATCGCTTCCCTCCGACGGTATGGCAGGACGATCGGGCAGAACGACAAACCCCGCGCACGCGGGGTTTGTGTCGCTGGGTGCCGTGCCTGGTAAGGCAAGCCATGGATGGCTTGCACAAAGATCAATCACGCTAAGTGATTGATCTTTTGAGGCCGTCGCGGACACGAACGCGGACTTCGTCAGCGCCGCGTTAAGCTGGCGTAAGCCCGCCGCGATAAGCCGAGTTGAAAAGGGGCAGGAAAGCCCTTTTTCAACATCTTGTTAGGGTAGCTGGAACACGACGAGATCGCCCGCGCGCGTGACGGCCGCGACGACGCCTTCCTCACTCCGCATGGGGTCGATCAGGGCGCCGTCAAGCCGCAGCCGTCCAATGATCGTTCCGGTCTGCGGATCCAGCACATGCAGGTAGCCTTCTTGATCACCCACCACCAGCTCGCCGTGGTTGAGCACCGGGCCGGTGACGCCGCGCCAGGCCAGCGCGGGCTGCCGCCACAGCGGTTCGCCGGTGCGCCGGTCGAGCGCCCAGACAATGCCGCTAGCATCGGTGGCGTACAGGGCATGCGCATCCAGGGTCATGTCGGTGAAACTGGAGAATTTCCGGCTCCACAGCGTTTGTCCGCCCCGGGCGCTGATGGCCGTGATGCGGCCTTGATAGCTGGCGACATAGAAAAATCCATCGGCAAAAATCGGCGTGCTGTCGATATCAACCATGCGGTCGATTTCTGTGCGACCCGTCGGCAAGGCGACCTGATTCTTCCACAGCGCCCGGCCATCTGCGCGCGATAGGACGGCGAATTCGCCATCGTCAAACCCCAGCGCGACGGCATCGGGAAACAGCAGTGCGCGGCTTTGGCCTTGCAGGGTCATGACGGGTTCTTTGTGGTTCACGGTCCAGATAATGCGGCCATCCTGATTGTCGAGCAGGCTGACCGAGCCATCCTTGCTGCGCACGACGGCATCGTGCTCGCCGACGGATGGTGCCGCTTCGACCGCGCTGGGGACTTGCGCATGCCACAAGGTTTTGCCGGAATCGGTGGCCAAGGCAACCACGGCGCCGGTGTCGCTGCCGAAGATGACTTGATCTGCACTGGCGCCGCCGCCAACCGAGAGGGGCATATCCAGCGCTGCCGTCCAGAGGCGTTGGCCGGTCTTGAGGTCGTAGGCGGTGACATGGCCTTGGGCATCGGCCACGAAGACGCGTTCCTTGCTGATGACCGGGGCGATGCGTTTGAGGCCGTCCTTCTGGGCGGCGCCCGCGCTGGCCTTCCAGAGCACCTTAGGCGGGAGGCGGTTATCGATTTGCGTGAGGGGGGTCGGTTTGACCAGTTCGCGGGTTGGGGAACAGCCAGCCAGCAGGGTCAGACCCAGAGGCAGCAGAACACTCAGCCAGACCAGGCGCCCCGGTCGGCGTGGAGTCAGTGAGGCAAAGATCATGATGCGGGGGTCTCCTTGGATGGGCTGGCCGGGAGGTTATCGAGTTTGATCTGGATGAAGCCCGCCTGCGCTTCATCGCTGCTCAGGGCTTGCTCATAGGCTGCCCGGGCTGCAGCCCAGTTTTTTTGACTGGCCTGAATGTCGCCCGTCAAATCCGCAAAGGCACCGGCATAGGGCGGCGGCGGCGCGGGGGAAGCCAGGGTCGCCAGTGCCTGGCTGGGCTGGTTGGCCGCCCACTGCACCTTGGCCAGCCGCAGTTGCGCCAGGGCGATCAAGGCGGGCTCATGGGTGTTTTTCATCGCGTCCCGCAGGTAGATTTCTGCCTTGGGGAGGTCATTCTGTGCCATCGCTTCTTTGCCCGCGACCAGCAATGCCAACGCGGCATAGATGCTGCCTTGATGGTCGGTGGCGAGTTGGCGGGCGGCTTCCATGGCGGCTTTCGGTTGTTGGGCGCGCACCAGTTGTTCGATTTGGTGGAATGCCAGCGCCGCCGCGGTTTGTTGCCGCGCCTGCCAGTTCTGCCAGCCCAGCCAGCCACCGAGCACGATGAGGCCGAGCACAAGCCCGGCGATCAGCGTCTTGCCATAGTGTGCCCACAGGGTGCGGAGTTGGTCGAGTTGTTCGTCGTCAGCCGTTGTCATGATGTCGTCCTGATGGGGGTTATCCGGGGAATCGGTTGTGCGCGTGGGCGGTCAGCCATTGCAGCGCTTCGGCCGGGGTGAGCACGGCTTCGCCGGGTTGAGGCAGCCCCTCGCGCAGGGCGCGGATCTGCCAGCGGGGCGGCGTACCCGCCGAGGTGTCGATCTGGATGGCATACCGCGCGCCGCTGCGATCCGCCCGTTTGAGCTGATTTTTCAGCCCGCCGCCATCGAGCACACATTGAATGCGTTCGCTGGGCAGGGCGTGCCGCAAGGCTTCGGCGGCAGTCAGCGCGAGTGGCTTGTGGGCAGGCTCTGGCCAGAGCACGATCAGATCGGCGGTTTGCGCTTCCGCCGTGGGCGCCATGAGTTCGATCAGCCGTTCCAGCCCAATGGCAAATCCGGCGGCGGGCGTGGCCTTGCCGCCCAGTTGCGCGACCAGGCCATCGTAGCGCCCGCCCGCGCAAATCGTGCCCTGGGCACCCAGCGCGGTCGTGACCCACTCGAATACAGTGCGGTTGTAGTAGTCCAGCCCGCGTACCAGCCGGGGATTGACAGTAAAGGGAACACCGGCCGCCGTCAGCAGGGATTGGACTTCCGCGAAATTTTCCTGGTCTTCCGCGCTGAGATAGTCCTCAAGTGCCGGGGCTTGCGCCACCACGGCCTGCACGGCGGGATTCTTGCTATCGAGAATGCGCAGCGGGTTGGTGTGCAACCGGGCGCGGGCTTCTTCGTCGAGCGCCTCGGCATGGCCTTGCAGATAGTCGATCAGCACCGCGCGGTGGGCGGCGCGCGCCTCGCTGCTCCCGAGCGTGTTGATCTGCAAGGCCACCTCGGTGATGCCGAGCTGGTGCCACAGGCGGGCGGCCATGAGCATCAATTCGACATCCAGTTCGGCACCCGCGATGCCAAACGCTTCGACCCCGAATTGATGAAACTGCCGGTAGCGACCCTTTTGTGGCCGCTCGTGGCGGAACATCGGCCCCAGGTACCAGAGTTTGCGTTGCTGGTTGTGAATGAGGCCGTGTTCCAGACAGGCGCGGACGCAGCTGGCCGTCCCTTCGGGGCGCAGGGTGAGTGAATCGCCGTTGCGGTCTTCGAAGGTGTACATCTCTTTTTCGACGATGTCGGTCACCTCGCCGATGCTGCGGGCGAACAGCGCCGTGTGCTCGACGAGGGGCATGCGGATCTGTTGGTAGCCATAGGCGCGCGCCGTGGCTGCGAGGGTGGATTCCAAGGCCAGCCAGGCCGGGGTTTGTTCGGGCAGCGTGTCGTGCATGCCGCGCAGGGAATGCAGGGTTTTGCTCATGATGCGGTGGCGGAGGGCGTGGCGGTGCGGGCGGCGATTTGCTGGCGGATGGCGCGTTCCACGCCTTCGACCAGTTCCGCCTCGGTCAGTTTTCCGACGGGTTTGCCATCCAGATACAACAGGTTGGGCTGGCCGCCGGTCAGGCCGACGGCGGCTTCCCGTGCCTCGCCGGGGCCATTGACGACGCAGCCGATCACGGCCACATCGATGGCTTGGTCAATGTCTTCGATCCGGCTTTCCAGCGCGTTGACTGCCTTGATGACATCGAACTCCTGGCGGGAACAGGACGGGCAGGCAATGAGATTCACGCCTCGGTTGCGCAGCCGCAGGGATTTGAGGATGTCCCAGCCGACCTTGATTTCTTCGACGGGATCGGCGGCCAGCGAAATGCGGATGGTGTCGCCAATGCCCTCGGCCAGCAGCATGCCCAGTCCCACGGCGGACTTGACGGCACCGGCGCGCAGCCCACCGGCCTCGGTAATGCCGAGATGCAGCGGTTGCTCGATTTGCCCGGCCAGCGTGCGGTAGGCCAGCACAGTCATCCAGACATCCGAGGCTTTGAGTGAGACCTTGAATTCGGGGTAATCGAGCCGGTCGAGAATGTCGATATGCCGCAGTGCCGATTCGACCATGGCGGCTGGGGTCGGCTCGCCATATTTTTGCTGTAGGTCTTTTTCGAGGGAACCGGCATTGACGCCAATGCGCAGCGGGATGCCTTTGTCGCGGGCGCAGTCGATCACCGCGCGCACGCGATCTTCCCGGCCGATATTGCCGGGGTTGATGCGCAGGCAGTCGGCGCCGAGTTCCGCGACTTTCAGGGCAATCCGGTAGTCGAAGTGAATGTCAGTGATCAGCGGGATGTCCACCTGCGCGCGAATCTTGCCGAAGGCATCGGCGGCCTCCATCGAGGGCACCGAGACGCGCACGAGATCGGCACCGGCTTTTTTCAGCGCCTGAATTTGCGCAACGGTCGCGGCGACATCGCAGGTGTCCGTGTTGGTCATGCTTTGCACGGCGATGGGGGCATCACCGCCCACCGCCACGCCGCCGACCCGGATCTTGCGGGACAGCCGGCGAATGGTTGGTGCCGTGGGGTGACTCATGAGCCGCCTACCGTGGTGCGAATGATGCCGGTGGTGCTGTTCGGCGTCCCCAGGGTGACCGGCTTGCCTTGCCAGGTGACTTCGACGCCATCGGCATGACCGAGCACGACGGTAAAGGGTGCCTTGCCGTTGAGACTGCGTTCGCTGCCTTTTTTCAGCACATCGTAGATGAGGCGTTTGCCGGTTGCATCCCGCACTTCGACCCAGCAATCCGCTTTCGTTACGGCAATTTTCAGGGGATTGTGCGGGGTGTCGGCACTCGGTGCGGTGGTCGCGTTGGTCGGAGCCTCGGATTTGGCTGGCGCGGCCGACGCATCGGCGGGCATCGGCGCGACCGGCTCGGCGGCGGGAGAAGGCGCCGGGCTGACGGGTGCAGCGACCGCAGGCGCGGTCGTTGCCGCATCGATGGGCGAGGGTTCTGGATTTGCCGGTGTGGCCAGCGTCGGCGGGGGCGGCAAGGGCAGACTTGCGGCGGGTGCGGTCGGCTCCGTCGGCGTGGGTGCCGGCAACGCGGTTACCGGCAAGGCGAGGGCGCTGTCCGCCGATGCGGCACGGTCATGATGCGGTAGCCACTGGGTGACTTTTTGCCAGAAGCTCGGCAGCGCGAGCGCCAACAGGGCGACGGCCGCGCCAAGCAAAATGCCGACGACCAGCAGGCGCCAGATCAGGCCAACGACACCGCTCCGCCGCTGAATTCCGCGCGCCCGTGAAGGTCGGACGGCGTCCACCGGAGTGCGGGCACTGACCCGATGGCTGGGAGATCGGTCGTGGGTCTGGGCATCGAGTGCCGCAATCCAGGGGGCGGGATTGGTGTTCATCATCCCCGCCCAGTGTTTGAGGTAGGCGCGGACATACAGTGGCTCCGGCGCTTCATCGAGGCGATTGTTCTCGATGGCTTCCACCACCACGAGGTCGAGATTCAGGCTGCTGGCGAGATCGGCCGCAGATAACCCCTGTTTTTGCCGGGCATCGCGCAGCATGGCGCCGAGGCTGGATGCGCCTGAGAAGCTGGGTATGCTTGGCGCGCTGTCTTCATGACTTGTCTGGCGTTGATTGATGCCGAGCGGCGGTGGGCTGCCGGGCAGGTTTTGTTGACTCATTTATTTTGCTCCGCTATCAAACCACTTGGCGACGGGGGAATCGGGAAAACGCCCTTTGAGAATGAGGACATGATTGGCCAGCGACTGCTGATCGCCGGTTGCCCGGTCGATGCGGATGGCGAGCTGAAGCGTATCCGGGGTGTGGCGGTTGTTGGCTTCGTACCGTTTCATGTCTTGTGCGGCGGCGGCGTAGTCACCGGTGGCATAGTGCACCCGAGCCAGACCCAGTAACGCCGGGCCGTAGCCGGGCATGCGCGCCAGCGCCTCGTTGAATTGCTTGATGGCCTGCGCCGAATCATTGGCCGATTCATAACAGACACCCGAGTTGGCGAGCGCGAATTCCGGGGTTTTGTAGAGCGGATCGCTGTAGGCGCGCTGGAACAGTTCTTGCGCCTTGCTGAACTCTTTTTGGCCACACAGAAAGGTGGCGTAGTTGTTGTCGAGATCCGAGTTGTGTGAATCGAGCGCATAGGCGCGGGCGAACTCTTCCCCGGCCTTCTGGGTTTCGCCCAGACGATCCAGAATCAGAGCGTAGGCATGATGCGCGGGCGCGAAGTTACTGTCGTAATAGATGGCACGCTTGGCTTTTTCGACCGCGACATCCATGTGGCCTTCTCGAAAATAACCGACGGCAAGTTCGGTATTGATCTGCGCGGCCTGCTGGTTTTCGGTCGGATTGTTCGGCAGGCCGTTCATGTTGCCAGGCGGCGTTTGCTGCTGCAGGCTGGCACAGCCGGCTAACAAGCTGGTCGCCAAGAGCAAGGCAAGCGCAGTCACACGGCGCGCGGTGTAGTGGGATTGTGTCGTTGCAGGCACCATGTCAAACACTCCGTTCTCGATTCACCAAACCCATGGCGGCGAGCCGTTCTTGCCGCCGCGCTCGATCTTCTACCTGGCCGACGAGTTGTCCGCAGGCCGCGTCGATATCTTCACCCCGGGTTTTGCGCGGTACGGTATTGATGCCGGCCGCTTTGAGTGCGGCGCGGAAGCGTTCGATCCGATTGCGCGAGGAACGCAGGTAGCCCGATTCCGGAAAGGGATTGAACGGGATCAAATTGACCTTGACCGCTTCTTTGCGGGGCGCGAGCAGGGCAATCAGCGCCTCGGCATGCTCGGGGGAGTCATTCTTGCCTTCCAGCATGACATATTCGTAGACGATGGCCCCATGCGGCACGACGGTCGCGTAGCGGTCGCAGGCCGCCATGAGGGCGTCCAGTGGGTATTTCTGGTTGATGGGCACCAGCTCGTCGCGCAGTGCATCCGTGGGTGCATGCAGGGAAATCGCCAAAGCAACCGGCAGCCGTTCGGCCAGCCGGTCGATGGCCGGCACGATACCGGAAGTGGAAATGGTGACCCGCCGCCGCGACAGGCCATAGGCGTTGTCATCGAGCATCAGTTGGGCGGCATCGATCACCGTGTCGAAGTTGAGCAGGGGTTCGCCCATGCCCATGAACACGACATTGCTGATCGCGCGGTTGACATGGACTTCCCGCTCGATGAGCCGTTCGGCAAGCCAGAGCTGGCCGACGATTTCGGCCGTGGTCAGATTGCGGTTGAAGCCTTGTCGCCCCGTGGAGCAGAAAGTGCAGGCGAGCGAACAACCCACCTGCGAGGAAATACAGAGCGTCGCCCGATCATCCTCGGGGATGTACACCATCTCCACCGATCCTCCGCCGGCCAGATCCAGCAGAAACTTGCGCGTGCCATCGCGCGAATGCTGGTCGAGCCGAACGGTGGGGGGGCGGATGCAGGCGAGCGCCTTGAGCTTGTCGCGCAGGGAGCGCGCGAGATCGGTCATCTCATCAAAATCGCTGACGCGGCGTTGATGAACCCATTTCAGCAGTTGGGTGGCGCGAAATGGTTTTTCGCCCAGATCAACCACCCAGGCACGCAGTTGCTCCGCGGTCAGGCCGAGCAAATTCACGCGCGAATCTTCCCCGGGGAGACGAATCGGCGTGCTGGCTGCGAGGGTCATGATGCTCAGTCGAGCCGGGGTTACCGGCGAACAGTGACTTCTTCGGGTTTGAAGAAGAAGTCGATTTCGATTTTGGCATTTTCTGCGCTGTCGGAGCCATGCACGGCATTGGCGTCGATGGAATCAGCGAAGTCGGCGCGGATGGTGCCTGGAGCTGCTTTTTTCGGATCGGTTGCGCCCATCAGGTCGCGGTTTTTGGCCACTGCGTTTTCGCCTTCGAGCACTTGAACAAAGACGGGGCCGGAAATCATGAAGGCCACCAGTTCGCCGAAGAAGGGCCGCTCACGATGGACGGCATAAAACCCTTCCGCCTGTTCCCGGCTCAATTGCATCATGCGACCCGCCACCACGGTCAGGCCGGCCTGTTCAAACCGGCTGATGATTTGACCGATGACATTCTTGGCTACGGCATCGGGTTTGATGATCGACAGGGTGCGCTCAACGGCCATGAAAAAACTCCTCGAAAAACGGTGATTAAGGAAAAAGGGAAAAATCTGAAGAGGCGAGAGTGTACCGTGTCGTCCGCAAACATGCCATGCGCGCCGTCAACGCCGGACGGCTGTTGAGCTATTTGTGCCGCAGCCCGTCGCCGCGCAGCGGGTGGGCAGCCTGAGTTGCGCGTACGCGGGCGAGATCCTGGTCTTGCAGTGCTGCCAGTGCGACCAGTTGCGGCTCCTTGATGAGGTCGGCCAGATGGATGCCCTGTAAAAACCCGCGAATTTGTTGGGATAGACCTTGCCACAGGTGGTGACCCAGGCATTTGTGGCCATTCTGGCAATTGCCCAGCCCACCGCAGCGGGTGACATCGACTTCTTCATCGACGGCAAGGATGATGTCATCGATGCTGATGTCCGGCGTCGCCCGAGCCAGCCGGTAGCCCCCCCCGGGGCCGCGGACGCTTTTGACCAGACCTGCGCGCCGCAGCTGCGAAAACAGTTGCTCCAGATAAGAGAGCGAAAGCCCTTGCCGGTCTGCAATATCGGCCAGCGTCGTCGGGGCGCCCTGATCATGCAGGGCGAGATCGAGCATGGCGGTCACGGCATAGCGGCCTTTGGTGGTTAATCGCATACCTACCTCGTATCGGAAAAATGGGCGCGGCGTTTCATTTCGGAATGGGTTGGACGGCAACCCATTAGTTGAGTTGCATTCTTGGGTAATCCCCGCAACATCTCAAGGGGAATTTTCAGGCGGGGCTGGGTGGGGTTCTGGTGGGCAGACCGGCGCATCCGTTCGCGAAAGCTGGCAATTGGACAGGCTGGGCAGGTTTGTGTCGGGTTGCCCAACCCAGTCTTCCGGCGGGGTGCCCTGGGCGGCTTGTAGGGTGCGGACGACGGACAGCAGTTCTGCCAATCGTTCCTCGCTGGCCTGCACATGCGTCAGCAGGCGGTCGATGACTTCGGCGACGGGGTCGGGCATATCCCGGGCGACGCCATACGCGTCGAAGCCGAGCTTTTCGGCAATGCGTGCCTGCTGGGGGCTGATGGCGGGGGTTTGCCCCACCACCCGCGCGGGAATACCGACCAGCGTGGCACCCGAAGGGGCATCCTTGAGCACGACGGCATTGCTGCCGATGCGCACGCCATCGCCGAGGGTGATGGGGCCGAGGACTTTGGCGCCCGCCCCCACCACGACGCCATTACCGAGCGTGGGGTGACGCTTTCCGGCAGACCATTGGGTGCCGCCAAGCGTCACGCCGTGGTAGAGCGTGCAGTCGTCGCCGATTTCGGCGGTCTCACCAATGACGACCCCCATGCCGTGATCGATGAAGAGCCGTCGGCCAATGCGGGCGGCCGGATGGATTTCGATGCCGGTGAGCCAGCGGCCCAGGTTGGCGATCATCCGGGCAATCAGTTTCAGCCGCCACCGCCACAGCCGGTGCGCCAGCCGATGCCAAAGAACCGCATGGATGCCGGGGTAGGTCAGCAGAATCTCGAACCGGCTGCGTGCTGCGGGGTCGCGGTCGAATATGCTGTCAATGTCTTCACGCAGGCGTCGCCAGATGCTCATCAGGGCTCCTTGTGGCGGGTCAGGGCGGTGAGAACGCCGTGCATCAGGGCGAGTTCTGCTTCGGTCCAGCCCGCGCGATGGCAGGCGATGCGCAGCTTCTCGGTGAGCCGGGCGCGGGTGGCGACGGGATCTTCGCCATTGCGCTGGAAGAAATCCCGTTGATCGAGGAGGTCGGTCAGGCGGTGTTCAAACGCTTGCCACTGGCTGAATGGCGCGACAGCTTCTCCGGCGGATGAGCCGGTGGTCACGCCATTCGCCGCGCCGCCGCGTCCGAGCCATAGCTCGTAGGACAGAATCTGCACGGCCTGCGCGAGGTTGAGCACGGGATAGGCGGGGTTGGCGGGAATCTCGATAATCGCGTGACACCAGGAAAGGTCTTCGTTTGATAGTCCGGTGCGTTCCGCGCCGAATACCACGGCGACGGGTGCCACGGACGCCGCCGACAGGATGGTCTGCGCGGCTTCGCGAGCGCTGAGCACCGGCAGCGCCATCGACCGGGGGCGGGCGGTGGTGGCGAAAACCTGATGGATTCCCTGCAGCGCCGAGGGCAAGTCCGCGACCTGCCGGGCATTGTGCAATATCTCTGCGGCGTGCTTGGCGTTGGCAAAGGCTTCGTCGTTGAGGGGGGTGCGTGCGCCGGCCAGCGTCAGTCGTTCAAGCCCCATCGTTTTCATCGCGCGCGCCACCGCGCCGAGATTGCCCGGGTGGGAGGTGCCGACGAGAATGATCTCGATGGGGATGGTGGCGGGTGGCGGAGTCTCGGTCACGCAAGAAATTCCTGAGAGGGCGCGCGGGAACGCGATATACTAGCAAATCCGGTTTTTCTATCGAATTCGTTACTCACTCGGTCATTATGCCCCATCCCATGCTCACCATGGCGGTACGCGCTGCGCGTGCTGCCGGCAACATTATCGCCCGTGCCACCGATCACATCGGGGATTTAACCATCGAAGCCAAGCAGCGTAACGATTTCGTGAGCGAGGTCGATCATCAGGCCGAGCATGCGATTCTCGATGTGCTCAAGCGTGCTTATCCGGGGCACCACTTTCTGGGGGAGGAGTCGGGGGATTCCGGCGCGGCAGAGAGCGAATACCGCTGGATTATTGATCCGCTGGATGGCACCACGAATTTTCTGCACGGATTTCCGCAATATGCGGTGTCGATCGCACTGGAGTTTCAGGGGCGGCTGGAAATTGGCGTCGTCTACAACCCGGTCAATCAGGAGTTGTTTACCGCCGAACGCGGTGGCGGCGCTTTTTTGAACAATAAGCGGATCCGGGTGGCGGGTTTGCGGAGCCTGGAAGGTGCCTTGCTCGGTACGGGGTTTCCATTCCGCCCAGATCAGGATCTGGAGGCTTATTTCAAAACCTTCCGCGCCTTGCATGGTCCCACCGCGGGCGTGCGCCGGGCGGGTTCGGCGGCGCTGGATCTGGCCTATGTGGCGGCGGGGCGGCTCGATGGCTTTTGGGAATTCGGCTTGAATCCCTGGGATATGGCCGCTGGGGTGCTGTTGATCCGTGAAGCGGGTGGGGTGGTGGTGGATTTCCTCGGCGCGGAGGAGTTCATGCGGACCGGCAATCTGATTGCCGCGAATCCGAAAGTCACCCACGCCATGCTCAAGGCAATCCGTCAGAGCCTTTCGGCTTGAAGTCGCGGCCTCCCGCGGTCGATTATCCGGGGTAATTCCCCCCGAGGGTGCCGACGCGATTGCGGCCGGCACTCTTCGCTTGATAGAGCCCCTTGTCGGCCAGGCTGATGAGGGCGCTGGGTTCGCAAAAGGCCGTGGGGCGCCACTCGCTAACCCCCAGGCTGGCCGTGACGACCCCGGCTTCAGTGCCGGCCGGATGCGGGAGATTCAGGCTCTGAATCTGTTCCCGCAGCCGCTCGGCAACCCCCAGCGCGTCCTCCAGCGCGGTTTCCGGCAGGATGACGGCAAACTCTTCGCCGCCATAGCGGGCGGCCAGATCCTTGACACGAAACAAGCCGGTGCTGATGGCCTTGGCGACGCGCATCAGCGCTTGATCCCCGGCTTCGTGGCCGAGGGTGTCGTTGTAGCGTTTGAAAAAATCGACATCGAGCAGGATGAGGGACACCGGCGCGCCTTCCTGTTGCGCACGGCGCCAGGTGGTGAGCAGGTATTCGTCGAATTTGCGCCGGTTGGCGATGGCGGTGAGCCCGTCGATATAGGAAAACTGTTTGAGCTGTCGATTGGCTTCCGCAAGCTGCTGGGTCACTTTGCGCAGATAAACCTGCGTGGCGAGCCGCGCGCGGGCTTCGGGAAAATCCAGCGGCTTGGCCAGGTAGTCGTTGGCGCCCTGGGTGAGCGCATCGACGATCATGTCGCTGCCATGCCGGGCGGTGACGACAATAACCGGCAGTTCATGCTGGGAAAATTTGCTGCGGATCTTGGCGAGCACTTCGGCGCCGCTCATGTCTGGCATCAACCAGTCGAGCATGACGACATCGAATGTGTCGGTTTCCAGCCGGGCGAGCGCGTCTTGTCCGGTGTTGGCAAGCGTGACACGGTAGCCTTCTTTCATCAGCCGGCGCTGCATGAGTTCGAGATTTTCCGTGCGGTCGTCGATGATCAGGATGTGCCCGTCGGCGACGGGTGTCGTACTGGGGCTGCCCGTGCGCGGAGTCGATTCGGTCTCGCTCAGGTCGACGGCGGGGCGCGCGCTCAGGTTTTCCAGCAAGGCTCGCAGATGCCCGACAGCGCTACGGATTTTTTCGATGTCCGGGCAGGCATCCTGCCAGTGTTGTTCGATGGTGGTGGAGAGGGCGTGGAAATCCATCTCGAGCAACGCCATTTTTTCTCGCCAATCGGGAAAGAGGGCATCAAAGTGGCCGACCGGCAGGGGGGTGGGGCGATTGATGGTGTCCAGCATGCGATGCGCGTCGTTCAATAGACGATTCAACCGGTCATCCAGCAGGTTGGCGCAGGCGGGCGGGAGATCTTCCTGCAGCATCTCCGTGTAGCCAATCAGGTGATTGAGCGGTGTGCGCAAATCATGCCGAATGTGGGTGTTGCAGGTGTATCCGCTGTTCATGAAGCCCCCCTGGATGCAAGCAGCCGGCTGATTTTCTCGAGCAGCCGGGGGAGATCGACCGGCTTGGTGTCGAAGTCGTCGCAACCGGCTTCCAGGGCGCGGCTGCGTTCGCCATCCATCGCGTGTGCCGTCAAGGCAATCACGGGGATCGCCTGGGTGGTGGGGTCGGCGCGCAAAGCGCGGGTCGCTTCCCAGCCGTCGAGCACCGGCAGGCTCATGTCCATCAGAATCAGATCGGGGCGATCCTGTTTTGCCTTGGCGACGCCCTCGGCGCCATCGAGCGCGACTTGGACGGTATAACCGCGCTTTTCCAGACGCCGACTGAGCATGTCGCGGTTCAGTTCATTGTCTTCAACGAGCAGCAAGGTGGTCATGACGGGTTCTCCGGGGTGCGGTTTGCCGACGAGGGGTTCCGGTGGGCGCAGAGCTGTGCCTGTAATTGCGCAATGATGGCTTCTTCGTGCTGGCCATCGCGCTCAATGATGTGATCCACGCGCTGGGTCAGCCGCCGCCGATCTTCGTCAGTCAGCGTTTTGGCGGTGAGGACAATCACGGGGAGCTGGGCGTACTGCGGCAACTGGCGCATCGCATCGAGAAAGGCGAAGCCATCCATGATCGGCATCATCAAATCGAGCAGGATCAAATCCGGGGCGGGGTGGTTATTGAGCCAGGCAAGCCCGGCTTGCCCATCTGTGGCTTCGGCGACTTCGCTGCCGGTATCGCGCAGCACGCGGCGCAGCAGCGCGCGGTTGGTTTCATCATCGTCGATCACCAGCACGCGGCAGGATTGTGGATGACGGGTGTATTGATGCAGCAGCTTGAGAAGGGCGTCGCGGTTGACGGGTTTGGTCAGAAACTGGGCGGCGCCGAGCGCGAAGCCGAGCCCCTTGTCGTTGGTCATCGTCAGGACAAAAACCGGGATGTCCTGCAAATCGGGGTCGGCCTTGAGTTCGGTCAAGACCTGCCATCCATCCATGCCCGGCATCATGATGTCGAGGGTGATGAAGTCGGGGCGCTCGCGGCGGGCGATGGCCAGTCCTTCGGCGCCATTGCGGGCGGTGATGACGCGATAGCCCGCGCGGGACAGGTGGCGGTTGAGCAAGTCATGCACGGCGGGATCGTCATCGATGACCAACAGGGTTTCGCCTTGGGTGCCGCTGTCCGTCGCCGGGGTGAGGGGGGCGGGCTCCGTCGTCGTGGCGTCTTCAACGACGAGCGGCAGCGTGACGATGAATCGGCTGCCTTGACCCGGGACGCTGGTGGCGGTGATGTCGCCGCCCATCATGCGGGCGAAATGCCGGGAAATCGCGAGGCCGAGTCCGGAGCCGCCGTATTTTCGGGTGGTGGAAGCGTCGGCCTGGCTAAACACTTGGAATAAGCGCCCGAGCTGCGCTTCGGTCATGCCGATTCCGCTGTCGGTCACGGTAATCTCCACTTGGTGTTCGGTGCATCGCGCGACCGTGACCGTCAATTGGCCATTCTGCGTAAATTTGGCGGCATTGCTCAGCAAATTGAGCAGAATCTGGCGGAATTTGGTCAAATCGCCGTGCAGGATGCCCAGATCGTCCGGGCAGTCGAAACGCAACTGGTTGTGGTTTTTTTCAACCAAGGGTCGGGCGGTGTCGATCACGCTCTGGATTTCTTTGCACAGCGCAAAATCTTCAAGGTACAACGCCATTTTTCCGGCTTCGATGCGGGAGATATCGAGAATGTCGTTGACCAGAGACAGCAGATGGCGGCCACTGTTGAGGATGCGGTTGAGATCATCGCCATACTGCGTGTTCCCATCATCGGCCGTTTCTTCGATCAGGATTTCGCTGTAGCCGATGATGGCGTTGAGCGGGGTGCGCAGTTCGTGGCTCATGTTGGCGACGAATTGGCTCTTGGTTTGATTGGCCTGTTCGGCTTCTTCGCGGGCGGCGCGGGCTTCGTCGAGCAAGTGTTCGATTTGCTGCGTGCGCTCGGCCACCTTGTGGTTCAGATTTGCTTCCCGATCCGCGACTTCGTGCGCCATGATCCGGAAACTGCGGGCGAGTTCGCCGGCTTCATCGCCGCGCTCCGCCAGCGTTCGCAAGGCGGGTTCTTCGAAGACCGAGAGCTGGGCGGCGGTGGCCTCGCCTTCCCCCACCGACCGCGCCGCGCGGCTCAGGGTTTGAATGGGCCGCACCACCGTGCGCCGAATCTGCCAGATCAGCAGCGCGGTGCCCAGCGCGAACACGCCGAAGAATACCCCCATGGTGCGCCAGAGATACTGCCGACTCTGGGCGAACACTTCATCCGAGGGGACATAAATGGTCTGTGCCGCAACGATTTCACCCAGTTTCCAGCCAAAGCCGTGGTCACTGCCATAGGTGGCGATCAGGCTTTTGGGTGCGGCCTCTGGGGTGGAGTGACATTGCAGGCAACTGGCCTGGGTGACGCTGAGTGGGCGGGCGGTGTAGAACAGCGTGCGCCCATTCTGCTGACGGAAACCGGAGAGTACCTTGAGTGAGGGGTCGGCGCGAAATTGGGCGACGAGCTCGGATTCAAAGGCATCCGCCTGGTCTTTGGGGCTGGTGGGGTTGAGGGTGGCTTCTTTGTACTGGTATTCGGCAAAACGCGGATCGTGGCGAAAGGCGTCAAACACGGTGCGCGCAGAGAACGCCGGTACGGTTTCGGCGATGAACTGCGGTTGGGTGAAGAGTTCAGCGACGAGTTTGGGGTTGATGTGTTGACTGGTATAGCCCCGCACGGCGTTCATCATGCCGGTCAGCATTTCCGCGCGGGTCTCAATCTCGGCTTCGGCTTTGAGGTGCGTTACCCGTGACAGGAAATAGCCAGATAACGCAATGCTGATCAGAAAGGCCAGCAATAAAAATACGGTGAGTTTGGTGCCGATTCGCCAATGAAACAGCATGGGGTGGTCGCTCCGTGACACAATGGCGCCCGCTAGGATAGGGCGCGAACCGCAATGAAGGTAAATCCTGTAAATCCTGATGTCGTAGGGGGCACTCGATGCATCACGCGCCCTGCGAATCGATTCCAGCATTGCGGAAACCAGAGCATTCTGACATAGAATTGACGAGCGCCAGTAGTGCGCGTTTTGCAAGGATGCCCGCTGATGTCTGCCTCTTTTCCGATTCTCGATGCCCCAACGGCTGCTGCCGCAGTTATGGGCACGGCCGCCTTTATGGGGGCGGATCGGCACATCGGCGGGCGCAAAACCCAGCAGGATCAGGTGCTTTGCCTGTCAACGGCCAATCACAAGCACCAGTTGCTGCTGGTGGCCGATGGGGTGGGCGGGCATGGCGGCGGGGCGGAAGCGGCACAGGCGATTGTCGATGCCGCGCAGCAGCTGTTTCCTGCGGCCTTGTCTCGGTTTGCCAATGGCCGGGATTTTTTGGCGAATTTTTGTGCGGTCGCGAATCAGGCGGTGCAGCGCGCCCATACGCTGGGGGAAGCCCACGGATTCAGCACGCTCGTCGCACTGTTGACGGATGCCGAGCGGGCGTTCTGGGTGCATGTGGGCGACAGTCGGCTTTATGGCTTCAAAGGCGGTGAATTGTTTCACCAAACCCGCGACCATTCGCTGGTTCAGCGTTTGGTCGATTTCGGCAAAATCACCGAGGCGGAGCGGGATCGCCATTCCGAGCGCAATCGGGTACTTCAGGTGATGGGAATGCCGAATATCCAGCCGACCTTTGGTGAAACCGCCCTGAGTGCCGATATGTCTTTCCTGTTGTGCACGGATGGGTTTTGGGATCAGATTCGCCCGCCGGAGATGCGCCAGATTCTTGCCGCCGAGGATTTGCAATTTGCGGCGAATCTCTGGGTGCGGCAGGCGGCGCGCCGGGGGGGCGCGGGTGGGGACAATATCGCGCTCGCCCTGTGGCGGATGCCGCCGAAGCAGCCACGGCGGTGGTTATCGTTTCGTGGCTGATGATGAATAAGACGGATCGGTTGGTTTGGACAGAGCGTGGGTAATGACAGCATGTTGAGCGGGTTGACAGGGCGTGAAGCGCGGGGCGTGCGTACGGTGGGGCGGCCGCTGCTTATCGCCATCGTATCGGGATTTATGGCGGTGGGCTGTGCCCAGAATCCGTCTGCGCCCGTGGCCGCGACCGAACAGCCTGCCGCGCCGGAATCCGCCGCGCCTGCCGAACACCCCGCTGAGACCACGGCAGCGCCCCTGATGCCCTTGAAAGATATCATTCGGCTGATCGAAAACGGGCAAGATGACCAGGCGCGTGCCGCGTTGGTGACTTTTCTGGCCAAAACGCCCAAAAATCCGCAGGCATTGCTGCTGCAACGGCAACTCACGACGGATCCGCGCAGCATGATGGGGGCGCACACCGAAAAATATACGATTCAAAATGGCGACACGCTGGGCGGATTGGCGCAGAAATATTTCGGTAATTCCCTAAAATTCGTGGCGCTGGCGCGTTACAACCACATCCAGCGCAGTCGGGATTTGCGGGTGGGGCAGGTGATCGAGGTGCCGTCAGTCGCCGTCGGTGCCGCTGCCGCATCTTCGACGGCGACCGCTGAAGAACCCGATGCCAGATCTGCGGCGACCGTCGAGCCGGCAGCCCCTGCCGACGCGCCCTCGTCCTCGTCGACTCCGGCTGTGACCCCGGCATCCGCGCCGCCCGCTGCCCCCGTTCCCGCTTCCGTTGAGCGTGGACACCGGGTGGCGATAAAGCCGGCCGTCCCCGCCGAAGCCCCGTCGGAGGATGCGAAGGCATTGGAACAGCGCGGCATGAGCGCCTACAAGAAGCAGCATTGGGAAGCCGCTTATACGGCGCTGTCGGCGGCGGTGGCCGCGTCGCCCGGCATCGAGCCGGCGACCAGTACCTTGGCTTCACTGAAGCCGCAGTTGGTACGGCATTATCATGAAGCGGCACTCGTCGATTTTCGTCAGCAAAACCTCGATCAGGCCATCGCGCTGTGGGATAAGGCTCTGGCCATCGACCCGACCTATGAGCCTGCGCTGGGGTACCGTGCCCGCGCCCTGGAGTTACAGCGTCGGCTGAATCAGCTCGATAAAAAATAGTGGGCGACCGGCGAGACCGAGCAGGTGAGCCGGCTGTCGGGTCTTCTGCCGCGCCGAATTGGAGTGCCTGACCATACGATTAGCGCGCGGGTCTTAACAGGCCGTTTAAAAGAGTTGTTCGACGGCCTGTTAGGGCGCCTGCTGAACCGGGACGCACTCCGGCAGCGTTTCCTGATCCAGGGTTACCGTCGCGTGATCCCCCTTCGACCAAAATGAAACGGCACCATTTTCTTCGGCGACATATCGTGCGCCTGAGGCAGAAATGGCCTGGCGCAGATGGTAGTGTTTGTCACCCACCTGCATGAGCACGCCTTGGCTCGTGGCGCCGACGGTGACTTGTTGCGTCCCGCAGCGGAATACCGAGTGGAATCCCATCGCAGTAAAGGGCTTGAGCGTCAGACTGCCGACTTGGGGTTTGTCCGCTGTTACGGTGACAGGGTCGGATGCCCACAAGATCGAATGGGCGGGTGCGATCAAGGCAGCTTGCAGCAGATAGGGTTGGCCGTTTTTTAGTTGTCCGGCGGGCACGGCCAGCGTAAAACTGAGCGGAAATGTTTGGTTCTTTAACGGGATACGGGTTTCCGTGATCAGGCTGTTCGGGGAATTGGCATCGCGCAGGTCAAGCACGGCAGCCGTTTCTGGCGGGACGGAGAGGGCGGTTTGACCGACCAGCGTGCCGCTGAATTGTGTGTCATTGGTCGTGGTCGAGGACTGCGGTACGGTGGCGCAGCCGGAGACGAGTAATACAGAGCATAAAGCTAACGCACGACGCATGGTTCATCCTTAACAAATGGCAAAGGGGAATTCGGATGACCATTCTGCCGCAAAACAGCGCGGGCGACGCGGTTTTAACCGCAGGTTGATATGTGGGCTGTTTGGGCGTGTTGGCGCCAGCGGCGCGTTTCGAAGATCAGTGAGCTGAACCCGACGCCCAAGACGACGCCCACCGCGAGGAGAAAAGGGATGCCGAGATGCGCCAGATTGTGGACATGCAAACCCGTGGCGAGACTGATGTCTGCCCATTGCGGAAAAATGAGGCCAAATAGCCCGGCCACCGCATAGGCTGCGCCGCCAAAAAATAGGGTGCGTTTCGCGGTGATGAGCGCAATGGCGCGCACGGCATCCGGCGTGAGCTGGCGTTGAGCGGCCATTCGACCGAACACGGCACCGGCCGAGGCTTGCACGACCGCCGTGCCGAGGCCGAACAGCGCGCCGGGCACCCAGCCCCAGGCGGCGGAAGGCATGGCGGGGGCGAGCGTGCCGTATAAAATCAGCGCAAAAGCACCGAATCCCCAGCCCGCAACGAACCCATGAATGGCGGGCATCCAACGCGCCCAGCGCTGTGGCGGTGAAAGCGCGTTGGCCGATGAAGCCTCGTTCCGTTCAGCACCAAAGTTCATCTGGGGGCGCGCCGCCTGCTGCCTTGCCATGAGCAACCCGCCCAACGCCATCAGCACGCCAATCAAAATGTACAGCGCATAATCCATTTGGGGCAGATTCATCCAGTCGGACAGGCCGAGCCAAGCCAGTTCACTGCCGAGGGCGCGTTGCGCGGTGAAGGCGAGTGAGAACATCAGTCCTGCCCGCAGACCGGCGCGCGTGGAATAGCCGCCAATGGCATAGCTGAAGGTGATGGGCCAGGTATGCTCATCCGGGGTGATGCCATGCACCAAACCGAGCAGGAATGCCGTCAGCAGGATAGCGCCGAAATCGAGCTGGCCAGGGTTCCAGAGATTGATGTCCATGGGGTTTTCCAGACTATATTTAGATACATAATAACATAATGAGTCTGGATACATAGCCAGATGGGTTCACGGGCGATGTTGATTACCAGGGGCTGTGATCGGAACCACCGATCACGCAAGAATCAGCAGAGCGAGAGGGAACGCGCGTGACCGAGGCATGATGTGCTCTAAAGATAGAAAAAATCATGCCGGCATCTGAAAACAGATCCTTATGGTCTGGTTGTTCAGGGATGCTTAAGTCTGGCGTGTTGAATGGTGGGCCCAGCAGGATTCGAACCTGCAACCAAAGGATTATGAGTCCTCTGCACTAACCGTTGTGCTATAGGCCCAAAGCGGGGCGGCGGGTGCAAGCCCACCCGACTTTAGTCGATGTTGGCTTCGATGAAGCTGCGCAGGCGTTCGGAACGGGAAGGGTGGCGCAGTTTGCGCAGCGCCTTGGCTTCGATTTGGCGGATCCGCTCGCGGGTGACATCGAATTGTTTGCCGACCTCTTCCAGTGTGTGGTCGGTGTTCATGCCGATACCGAAGCGCATCATCAGCACCTTGGCTTCACGCGGTGTCAGGGTGGAGAGAATTTCGCGCACGATTTCGGACAGGCTGGCGTTGGTGGCCGAATCCATCGGGGAAATGGCGCTTTGATCTTCGATGAAATCCCCCAGATTGGAGTCGTCATCCTCGCCGATCGGCGTTTCCATGGAGATCGGTTCTTTGGCGATCTTCAGCACCTTGCGAATCTTGTCTTCCGGCAGGTCCATCCGTTCGGCCAGCTCTTCCGGCGTGGCCTCGCGCCCCATTTCCTGCAGCATCTGGCGGGAAATGCGGTTGAGCTTGTTGATGGTTTCGATCATGTGCACCGGGATGCGGATGGTGCGCGCCTGGTCGGCGATCGAGCGGGTAATCGCCTGGCGAATCCACCAGGTGGCGTAGGTGGAAAATTTGTAGCCGCGGCGGTATTCGAATTTATCCACCGCTTTCATCAGGCCGATGTTGCCTTCCTGGATCAGGTCGAGGAATTGCAGGCCGCGATTGGTGTATTTCTTGGCAATCGAGATCACAAGCCGCAGGTTGGCTTCGATCATTTCTTTTTTGGCGCGCCGCGCCTTGGCTTCGCCCAGGGTGATCAGGCGGTGAACCTCGCGGACTTGGGCGACGCTCAGCTTGCTGTCACGCGCGACGGTATTCAGGCGTTTTTGCAGGCGTTCGAGTTCCGGACGAACCTGCATGAATTTGGCGCTGGGCTTGCCTTTGGTCGCCAGATCGATCCAGCCAATGTCGGATTCGTTGCGGCGGAAGGCTTCGATGAATGTTTCGCGTTTGAGTCCGCCTTTGTCTACCGCCTGATGCATGATCTGCTTTTCCAGCAGCCGGATGCGGGCGATGGCCTGCTGCACCTGTTCGAGCAGTTGTTCGTTGAAGCTGGGGTTGAGCTTGATTTGCACCAGTTCATCGGCCAATTGATCGAGATATTCGCTGTCACGGCGATCCAGCGAGCCGGCCAGAGCCTGGATGGCCATCACATGGCTGCGGACGAGTTCAGGGTCGAGACTGTGATCGACCGCGGCCTCTTCTTCTGCGGCGCCTTCGGCCTCTTCATCCTCGTCATCGGCGGGCGGTGGGGTTTCATCGCTAGCGGTGAGCTCGATGGGTGCCTCGGGCGCGTCCTCGGGAATCTCCGCTTCCGGCTCGATGATGCCGACGATGATGTCCTGCAGACGGGCTTCTCCGGCCTCGATCTTGGCATACTCCGCCAGCAGCCTTTCGATCGTGGGCGGGTAGTGTGCCAAGGCGCGGGTGACTTCGAGCAAGCCTTCTTCAATTCGTTTGGCGATTTCGATTTCGCCCTGGCGATTGAGTAGATCCACCGTTCCCATTTCGCGCATGTACATGCGCACCGGGTCGGTCGTCCGGCCAAATTCTGCATCGACCTGTGATGCGAGCACGGCAACGACTTCTTCGGTCGCGTCCTCATCGGTTGCCACGGCGGGCTCATCGGCCAAGTTGAGCTCATCGCTGTCGGGCGCTGCTTCGGCCACACGGATGCCCATGTCTTGCAGGGCACCAACGATTTCTTCGAGCTGATCGGGATCGATCAAGCCTTCCGGCAGATAGTCGTTGATTTCCGCGTAGGTCAGATAGCCTTGTTCGCGGCCACGGGCGATAAGGGATTCGATACTGGCCTGCTGATCTTCGTACATGGGACGACGGCACCCGAGTTTTGTGGATTTTTTGGAACCGGAGATTATAGCGACAAGAAAATTTTTTGCTGCAGTTTCGTTGGGTTGCTGACCGCCGTGGGGCGGTGGGGTGCCCGGTGGTCATTCCTCTTTGTTTTTCGTGATTGATCTTTGCAATTGATCGAGCGCTGCCTTTGCCGCACTGCGCTGCGTGGCGAGTGCTGCGTTCTGACGGTGCAGGGTGAGGGCATCGGTGAGCACGGCTTGCGCCTGGGCGAGCGTGTCGGTTCCCGGGGGTGTCCACTCTCTGGCGGCTTGAATTTCTTTGGCTGCTGCAATGAACCAGGGTTGTTGTGCCCAGCCCTCCGCCGGATAGTTGCCGAGGTTGTGCAGCAGTTCCGGTACGACGCCATCGTGCCAGTGCTGTGGGTCGGCGGCGCTGTGGGCGAGTTCGGGGTAGCGCAAGAGGATGTTGAGGATGAGGCTTTCCGGTGTGCGTTTGATGGGCTGCTCCTGCCTCGCCCGCACGGGTGGATGCGGTGCCTGCGGCTGGGGGCGGGTTCGCCATAGGCCGAGATGTTCTTTGATGTGCTGTTCGATGAGTTTGCGGAAATCTCCGGGCGGCATGGTGGCCGTCCATTCTTGGCCGAGTTTGGCTTTGGCTGCACGGCTTGCGGCATCCTGACCCGGAATCATCTGATCCAGTCGGCGCAGAAGATAATGCTCCAGGCTCAGGGAAAGCGATTCCACCCGTGTGAGGAACGCCTGTGCGCCGTGAGTTCTGACAAAACTATCGGGATCTTCGCCATCCGGCAGAAATAGAAAACGCACCCCCCGACCCGCGATGAGCTGCGGGAGCACCGCCTGCAGTGCCTTGGCGGCAGCGCGGTGGCCGGCGGCATCCCCATCGAAGCAAAACACGAGTTGGGGCGTATGTCGAAACAGCAGGGTGATCTGTTCCGGTGTCGTGGCCGTGCCCATGGTGGCGACCACCTGAGGGATGCCGTGCTGCGCCAGCATGATGACATCGAGGTAGCCTTCGACGATCAGCAGCGAATCCGGTCGGGCATTGGCCTGCCGCGCCTCATACAGCCCATAAAGCACAGCGCCTTTGTGAAACAGCGGGTTTTCCGGCGAGTTGAGATACTTCGGTTCGCCCGTGCCGATGATGCGGCCGCCGAAGCCGATGACCCGGCCGCGCCGATCCCGGATCGGAATCATCAGCCGGTTGCGAAAGCGGTCGTAGAGGCTGCCATCTTCACGGCGACCGATCAGCCCCAGCGTTTCCCAATCCGACAGCCGCGTGGCGTCCTGTTTTGCCAACTGTGCCAGACCCGGCGATCCCGGCGCGAACCCGAGGCCAAAGCGGGCGGCTGTTTCGCCAGTCACCCCACGAGCTTTCAGATAGTCGATGGTCGCAGGCGCGTGGCGGAGCGCTTGCTGAAAATGGGTCTGTGCCGCCTCCATTGCCGCATAGAGCCCGGCCAGGGCATCGTGTTCGGCATCGGCCTGCGGATCGTTCGGCAGGGTCATGCCCACCTCATTGGCCAGGGTTTCCATGGCGCCGCGGAAATCCTGATGTTCGTAATCCATCAAGAATTTCAAAGCATTCCCATGCGCGCCGCAGCCAAAGCAGTGATAAAACTGCTTGTCCGGGTTGACATAAAACGACGGTGTTTTTTCTTGATGGAAGGGGCAGCAGGCGGCGTATTCCCGCCCCTTCTTTTTCAGCGGCACGCGCCGGTCGATCAGCGCCACGAGATCCACGCGGGCGAGGACTTCTTCGATGAATGATTCAGGTAGGCGGCTCATGCGCGCATTTTATGTGAATCCCACAGAACATATTGGTCCGGTTTTTTCAGCGTGCCGACGGGTAAAAATCCCTTGCCAAAAATCATATGTAAAACAATAGGGTTGATCGGGGATTTTATCGTTGACTCTGAGGCGAAAAACGGATGCTTGCCGATTGATGGAAAAATGCGCAAACTGCGCACACTTTGTGCAAAAAATCCTCGTTCTGTGCGAGGTTGGGGTGTTGATCATGCGTCGTGTCTCTGTTTGGTTTTCTTCTGCGTTACTGGTTGGCGCGGGCGTTTTGGCGGGGGGCGCTCAGGCGGAAACCACGAAGCCCGCAGAACATAAAAAGCCGCCAGCGCATCATGTGCCGCCCAAGCATGAGACGACCAAGCATGCGCAGACGAAGCCCAAGCCAAAAGCCGCGGCACCCGCCGCTGCGGTGGCACCGGAGGCCAAAAGTGAGGATTTGTATGGCGGGGACGGTGTGAATCGCTGGCTGCCGAAAGCAGAGAAGGGCGACATCTTTTCGCAGTATGTGCTCGGACACATGTATTGCGTGGGCGAGGGGGTGGCCAAAGACAGCGTTCAGGGCGTGAAGTGGTATCAACGCGCTGCGGAGCAGGGCTATGCACCGGGGCAGCTAGCGCTGGGCACTTTGTATTACAGCGGGGATGGCGTCAAACAGGATTACGCGCAGGCGGCCAAGTGGTTCCAGATGGCCGCCAACCAAGGGTATAGTCGAGCGCAGAACAACCTCGCCGCGCTTTACCTCTCGGGGCAAGGGGTGCCGCAGGATGACAAGCAAGCGCTCAAATGGTACCGCGCGGCGGCGAATCAAGGGTTCCAACCGGCTCAATACAACCTGGGCATGATGTACCTCGATGGCCGTGGGGTCGCCAAGGCCGATACGGTGGCGGCTTACGGCTTGTTGCGTCCGCTGGCCGAGGTGGGCAACCCGCAGGCGGTCTCCGTGATCAAGGAAATCTCTGCCAAAATGAGTCCGGCGCAAATCACCGAGGGTCAAGCATTGGCAGAAAAAGTGCGGGCGAAGAATCGCCTGAATGCCGCGCTGGATGATTATGAAAAAGTCGCCTCTCGTTAACGCCTGATCAAAGCCGATGTCTTGCGAAAACCCGCCATGAGGCGGGTTTTTTTACAGCAGCGGCGTGGCGAGGCGGGCGAGGTTTTGGCGCAGCATGGCCGGGCGCGTGCGCAGTCGCCAGGCTTCTGCGGTGAGTAGCCGTGCGCTCTCGCGGTAACGGTGCAGCAGTCTGTTGAGGAGCTCGGCCATATGCGGGCTGAAGAAGATCAGGCCGAATTCGGCATTGATCAGGTTGGAGCGCACATCCAGATTGGCGCTGCCGATCAGGCTGAGGTGGTCGTCAAACACGCCAAACTTGGTGTGCAAAAACCGGTTGGGATAGCGGCGAATCATGACCCCTTCCGCCAGCAATTCCTCGTAATAAGACTCTTGTGCCCATTGCACCAGCCGCTGATCGAGGGTATCGGCCAGAATGAGCTCTACTTCGACCCCCCGCTGGGCGGCTGCCTTGAGTGCGATGAGGGTGGGTTCATCGGGTACGAAATAAGGTGTGACCAGACGGATCGATTGCACGCTGGCGTGGATCAGCGCGGTCAGGATTTGCTGCTGAACGGGGTCTGGGTATTCCGGCCCGCTTGGCAGGCCGAGGCAAATGCTCGGACCGACCCGACCGGGGGTGGGAAAATACTGCGCGCCCGTGAGCAGGATGTTGCGTTCGATGTACCAGTCGCCAGCGAACACGGTTTGCAGCTCCAGCACCACCGGGCCTTCGATCCGCAGCATGATGTCTTCGTAAATCAGCGGCGCTTTGAAATCCGGCCGGATCAGATTCATCGAGCCGGTGTAGCCGATTTGCCCGTCGATCACCACAATTTTGCGATGGTTGCGCAGATCGAAGCGGGCGGCGCGGCGCGGAAGTTTGCTGCGGGGAAAGGCGCGCGCCACCCGAATCCCTTGGGCTTCCAGCGCGAGCAGGGGCGCGAGGCAATGCTTGCTGCCAAAGTCATCGATCAGGAGCCGGACTTCCACCCCACGGGCGGCGGCGCGCAACAGGGCGGCAAAGACAGGTTCGGTCTGTTCATCGCGTGCGGCGATATAAAACAGGAGATGGATGGAACGCTGGGCGGCGTCGATGTCGGCGGCCAAACGGACGACCAGTCGCGGTAGCTCTTCGATCAGGCTGATGTGGTTGCCATCAAAAATGGGGAAGGCGCGCCAGTGGCTTGCCAGTTGCGCGATGGGGCGCCAGCGATCCGGCAGGGTGGCGGTGACGGGATGGGCGGGATGTTGCGTGGACAAGTGCGCTTGGATCGGCGCCAGTGCCGCACTGAGCTGGTCGATCTTGGCCTGGCGCGCTTTCGCTGCCCGCGGGCGGCCGACAAACAGATAAAACACGCCGCCCATGACCGGTTGAAAGAAAATCAGCAGTAACCAGGCGGTGGCGGTGGCGGGCGGGCGGCGCAGCGGCACGATCACCACGGCCAGCAGGCGGATCAGCCATTCCACCAGGACATAGACGGCGGCCCAGTCGGGATGCGATGGCGTGAGCATCAGCGTTTGCCTCCCCCGGAGGCGGCACGCAGCACGGCATCCATCCAACGGGTCGGCAGCAGGCGTCGTAGCGTGCCGAACAGGTAGGTGGGCACCGTCACCGGATAGCGCGCTTTGGGTCGGCGGGCTTCGAGCGCGTGGGCAACCCGACGCGCCACGGCCTCTGGCGGCAAGGTGAAGGGCTGGGCGGCACCCGGCTTGCGCATCCGTTCGAGCTGTTTGCGGTAGGCATCGTGGTGAATCGAAGTCTCGACGGGAATCCAGCGAAGAAAGGCGGCCTCGGCATTGGCGCGAAATTGCGAGCGGATGGGGCCGGGTTCAATCAGGCAGACATCGATGCCGCTGCCCTGTAATTCCAGTCGCAGGGTATCGCTCAAACCCTCCAGCGCGAATTTGCTGGCGACATACGCCCCGCGATAGGGTAGGGCGGCCAGACCGAGCACCGAGCTGTTCTGGATGATGCGGCCAAACCCCTGGGCGCGCATCAGCGGGATGACCTGATTCGTGAGCACCTGCCAGCCGAACAGGTTGGTTTCGAACTGCGCGCGCAGCGCCGCTCGGGAAAGATCCTCCACCGCGCCGGGTAGTCCGAAGGCACCATTGTTGAACAGCGCGTCGAGTCGCCCGTCGGTGTGGTTCAGGGTGGCCGCGAGACCGGCCTCGATCGAAGCATCCTCCCGCAGATCGAGCCGCACCACGGGAATGTCGTCGTAGGGCCAGCGCGATTGATCCTTTTCCTGCCGAACGGAGGCCACCACGCGATGACCCCGGTCGGCCAGCCAGCGGGCGGTGCATTGGCCGATGCCGGAGGCGCAGCCGGTAATCAGAATGGATCGGGGAATGGGGCGCACGGAAAACCTCAGCGGACAAGCCTGCCCCGATGGTAGCGCATCCCTGCCGCTCGGCTAAAGCTGATCCCGTTGGTGGGGCATGTAATAACCCATCTGCATTATGATAGTGCGACTGGGCACCCCGAAAAACCTACTGCGCAGTCCGATAGCTGTGTCGCATGCTCGTTCGCGCCTCGCCTATCTAATTGATATGTCTCGTCGCTTACTGCGCGGCTCCTTGCTCTCGAACTTGCTCGTAACGGTTTTTCGAGGTGCCCGACCATTCGTTGGAGCCGTCAGCCATGCCGCAACCCGCGTTCACCCATTTGCCGGATGAAGATGTTCAGGCCGCCATGCGGTCGATGACCGGCTATCTCGATATCACGCCGGAGGATTTCCGGGAAATTTATGCCATCGCCCATGAGCAGGCCGTGCGGCGGCTCTTCGCGCGGCGGGATGTGCCGCATTTGATGCGGCGGGATTTATCCGCCCTCAAGCCCGAACAGAATTTGTGTCAGGCGGCTGAGCAGATGGCCTTGATGCATGCGCATACGCTGCCGGTGGTCGATGAGTCCGGGCGAGTTCTGGGGGATGTGAGTGAGTGGAATGTGCTGCGCGGTTTTGGCGCAGATACCTTTTTTTCACTGGTGTTCCGGGTGATGAATCGTCATGAGCACTTTGCCGATTACTGCCAGCGGACGAGTGTGGCTGAGGTGATGACCGCGCCCTCGACGGTGCTGGCCGAACACGGCAGTTTCAGTGACATTGCCCGCGCCTTCCATCAGGTGGATTGCCAGCGGCTGCCCGTGGTGGATGCGGAGGGTCGGCTCGTCGGCGTGGTGCTGCGTCGGGATTTCATGGAACGGCTCGATTGGGATGTCCTGGTATGAGCACGCCCGAACCCGTTGGCTACTGGCAAAAATGGCGTGGCCGGGGGCACCATGCGCCGCCCCGGGTCAATCCGGCGGAAATCGTCTGGTCGGGACTCGGTGGCTTTTTTGGCTTATTGGCCGTCTGTAGCGTGGCCTGGTGGTTTTCTGGTGTGGACCGGATTCTCGTCATCGGCTCGATCGGCGCTTCGGCGGTGTTGTTGTTTGGTGCCCCGCGCAGCCCGCTCGCGCAGCCCCGTAATCTGATTGGCGGGCATCTGCTCTCGGCCTGTGTGGGGGTGAGCGTGCAGGCTCTGGTGGTGCTGCTCTGGCCGACGAACCTGCCGGTGATCGGCGGCTGGGGGGAAATTATGCTGGCACCCGCATTGGCCGTGGGGCTGGCCATCGCGTTGATGCACGCAACACGCACCCTGCACCCGCCGGGGGGCGCCACGGCCTTGGTGGCCGTCATCGGCAGTACGCAGATTCATGCCATGGGCTATTGGTTCGTGTTGCTGCCGGGCTTGCTCGCGCCGTTGCTATTGCTGTTGGTGGCCTTGATTTTCAATAACCGGATCCCGCAGCGGCAATACCCGGAATTTTGGTGGTAGTTTATGGTTAACAGGCCGTTGAAAATTTTTTTCAACGGCCTGTTAAGGCCAGCCATGGATGGCTTGCACGAAGATCAATCACATTATGTGATTGATCTTCGGAGGCCGGCGTGGACATGTGCCGCGACGAGCCGAGTTGAAAAAGGGCAGGAAAGCCCTTGTTCAACACCCTGCTAGGGCTCAAGTTGTGGCGGCCGCGGCCGATAGCTCATCCGTCCAAACAATTAAACAAGGAAATCAGCGATGACTCAGTGGATTGCTCGATTCTCGATTGCCCAGAAAAACCTGTTTGGTTACGGGCTGATTTTGTTGGTCATGGGTTCCATGGCCGTGCTCACCTATCTCAACATGGGGCGGATTAGCGGGGCGGCGAACGCGGTCGTCAACGAACGACAGCCGGCCGCGTTTGCGGCGGAAGGTATCCGCTTGCAGCTGGAGCAGGCCATGGCATCGGTCGGGTTGTTCCTGCAAAGTAAAAGCCCGGCGGATCGGCAGGCTTTCGAGGCCGCCATTGCCGGCATCAGTACCCAGCAAAACACGCTCAAACGCTACAGCAATGAACCGCTGGATTCCTTGGATGCCCAGATCAAAACTTTTGTGGATCAGGCCAATCATGTCATGAAGGTGGCGGCGGACGACAAGCTCAATCTGCCGGGGATGGAATACGCGAACCTCAATGTCAATCCTTTGTCGATCCAGATTTCTGGCTTGATGGGCTCACTCATCAATGAAGAGGCGGACGCCGACGCCACCACCGTGCCACGGCGGGCTTTGGTACTGGACTTGGCGCGGCTGCGTGGGGAGTGGGGCGATGTGGTGGCCGCCTTGCGGGGGTTCATGGCATTTCGCAGCCCGGCGCTGGAAAACAATTTCACGCTGTATGTCAACGAAGTGCTGACCCGTACGCAGGAAATCAACCAGAAATACGGCAATATCTTGACCTTCGAGCAGCAGGATGCGGTGTCGCAACTCCTGAAAATGTTGCCGGAATTCATCACGCAGGCGAACAAGGCGTTTGCCATTCACAAATCCGACAAATGGCGGATGGATGCGTATCTGGTGCGCACCGCGCTTGATCCGGCGTTCAACCAGGCCGATCACACGGCGCAGGCGGTCGTGACGGCAGAGCGACAGCGAATCGAAGCGCAATCCGCCCTGCTCAACGAAACAATTGGTCGGATCACCCTGGGTCAGGTCGGGCTGGTGCTGCTGGGGATTGTGGTGGTGGGGGTGTTGGCGTTGCTTTCGGTGCTCAGTATTTCCCGCCCGCTGCGCGGGGTGGCGGAACGGATGCGGGCGATTGCCGAAGGCGATGGGGATCTGACCCGCCGTCTGCCGGTGAATGGCGAGGACGAGATTGCCGAAGTCAGCCGAGCATTCAACACCTTCGCGCAGACGGCGCACGGGCTGGTGACGCAGGTGATGAAAACCACGCAATCCCTCAATGATTCCTCGGCGCAGTTGACGGGCGCCGCCAGCCTGGCGCAACGGGGTGCCGAACAGCAGGCGCGTGATACGGATGGCCTGGCCACCGGCATGAGCCAAACCCTGGAAGCCGCGGAAGAGGTGGCGCGCAGTGCCGAGCGTGCCAGTGCCTCGGTGCAGGAGGCGAACGATCGGCTGCGCGAGGGGCTGCAGCAAGTGCATAGCAGCGCGCAGAGCGCAGAGCGGCTGGATGCGGTGCTGTCGCGCGCCGAGGAAAAAATTCACGGCTTGTCCGGCCAAAGCCAGACGATTGGCAAGGTGCTGGATGTGATTCGGGGTATTGCCGATCAAACCAATCTGCTGGCGCTCAATGCGGCCATCGAAGCGGCGCGTGCCGGCGAACAGGGACGGGGCTTTGCGGTGGTGGCGGAAGAAGTCCGTTCGCTCGCCACCCGCACGCAGGAATCGACGCGCGAAATTTCCAGCATCATCGCGCAATTGCAGACGGGGGCGAGTGAGGCCGTGTCGGCGATGGGCGAGGGGCGGCAGGTGAGTCAGGAAAGCCTCGACGCCATCACCGGCGCCAATCAAATGCTGTCGGACATTGCCGAAGCCTTTGGTCAGTTGAGCGACATGAGCGTGCGGATTGCAGCGGCCGCGGAAGAACAGACCGCCGTGGCGAGCGGCATGAAGCAGAACATCGAGTCGATCAGCACGGCTGCCAGTGCGACCGTTCAGCGGAGCGCAGACATTTCCGATGCCGGCAAGGCGGTGTCCCAGCAGTCACACACGCTGGCCAAGCTGGTTCAGCAGTTCAAAGTCTGATTTCACGGGGGCGATTCGTGGGCGCGTGCCGCGCCCGTCTTGTCACTCGCCCGCCCTTTTCCTGCTAACCTGAACACTCTGGATTTTGCGGTGAGTGGGGCGGCGTTGTGAGCGACGGAATCAAAAAAACTTCGACCTTGCGCAAATGGCTGGTGGCGGGTCTGCTCGTTTGGGCGCCATTGGCCATTACCGTCTGGGTGATCGGGCTGATCATCGGCTTCATGGATCGCAGCATTCTGCTCTTGCCGCCCGAGTTTCGCCCGGAAGCGGTGTTCGGCTTCAACATCCCCGGTTTGGGCGCCTTGCTCGCGGTGGCGATCGTGCTGCTCACCGGGGCGCTGGTGGCTAATTTTCTGGGGCGCACCCTGGTCGGCTGGGGCGAGGCTGTTCTCAACCGGATCCCGCTGGTGCGTAGCGTGTATTCGGCGGCCAAGCAGGTGATCGAAACCTTCGTCTCGCAGGATTCGCGCTCCTTCCGGCAGGTGGTCATGGTCGAGTATCCGCGCAAAGACTGCTGGTCGATTGCGTTTCTGGCCGGGGCACCCGTGGGCGAGGTGCAGGATAAAACCGCGCAAAAGGTGCTGACGGTGTTTGTGCCGACTGCGCCGAATCCAACCTCCGGCTTTGTCATCATGGTGCCGGAGCATGAAGTGATTCCGTTGCAAATGTCGGTGGAAGAGGGTTTTCGGATGGTGATCTCGCTGGGGGTGGTAACGCCGAAATCGCCCGCCCCGGTATCGGTTGAACCGCCCCCCGTGGCTTAAAGCCGCCGCGCAACCCTGCTAAACTGCGCGGCCTGTTTTTACGAATTTGCACGGAATCCTTGGAATGAATATGCGCAGCCACACGGCCGGACAGGTCGATCTCGCCGTCTTAGATCAGGAAATCAGCTTGGTGGGCTGGGTCAACCGCCGCCGGGATCATGGCGGGGTGATCTTCGTGGATTTGCGCGACCGCGACGGCATGGTGCAGGTGGTGTTCGATCCCGATGACCCGGCGGTGTTCGCCACGGCCGAAAGCCTGCGCAGTGAATTCGTGATTCAGGTGCGTGGTCGGGTGCGCCGCCGCCCGGCGGGCACCGAGAATCCGAACATCGCCAGTGGCGCGGTCGAGGTGCTGGGGCTGGGGCTGGCGATCATCAACCGTTCTGAGCCGCTGCCCTTCCAGCTCGATGACGAGCGCGTTTCCGAAGAACACCGCCTGCGCTACCGCTATCTCGATTTGCGCCGCCCGGAAATGCTGGCGCGTTTGCGTCTGCGGCATCAGGTGACCCGCACGCTGCGCCGTTATCTCGACGAGGCGGGCTTTATCGATGTCGAAACGCCGGTGCTCACCCGCGCCACCCCGGAGGGCGCGCGCGATTATCTCGTCCCCTCGCGCACCCATCCGGGGGAGTTTTTCGCCTTGCCGCAATCCCCGCAGTTGTTCAAACAATTGCTGATGGTGGCGGGGTTCGAGCGCTACTATCAAATCGTCAAATGCTTCCGCGATGAAGATTTGCGCGCCGATCGCCAACCGGAATTCACCCAGCTGGACATCGAAACCAGCTTCATGGATGAAGAAGGCGTGATGGCGCTGGTGGAAGACATGATGCGGCATGCATTTGCCGAGGCGGTGGAAGTGGCGCTGCCCAACCCGCTGCCGCGCCTGACTTGGGCGGAGGCGATGCGCCGTTTCGGTTCGGACAAGCCCGATCTGCGGATTCCGCTGGAACTGGTCGATGTGGCGGATTTGCTGCAGTCGGTCGATTTCAAGGTGTTCTCCGGGCCCGCTAACGATCCGCGCGGTCGGGTGGCGGCCTTGCGTGTGCCCAAAGGTAATGATTTGCCGCGCAGCGCGATCGATGACTACACCAAATATGTCTCGATTTTTGGCGCCAAGGGCTTGGCCTACATCAAGGTCAACGATGCCGCCGCCGGACGCGAGGGGCTGCAATCGCCCATTCTCAAATTCCTGACCGACGAGGCGATTGCGGGCATCCTGAGTCGAACCGGCGCGCAGACCGGGGATTTGGTGTTTTTCGGGGCGGACAAGGCCAAGATCGTCAATGAATCCCTGGGTGCCCTGCGGGTCAAGCTCGGGCACGACCTCGGACTGGTCGAATCCGGTTTCCGTGCGCTGTGGGTCACGGAATTCCCGATGTTCGAATATGACGAAAAAGAAGGGCGTTACTACGCGTTGCACCACCCGTTCACCGCGCCGAATCAGGCGGATGTCCCGATGTTGGCGACCAATCCCGAGGCGGTGCGCTCGCGGGCATATGACTTTGTGCTCAATGGCTTCGAGCTGGGCGGCGGTTCGGTGCGTATTCACGACCAAGCGCTGCAAAAACAAGTATTTGGCTTGTTGGGGATCAGCGAGGCACAGGCCGAGGAGAAATTCGGCTTCTTGCTGGATGCGCTCAAATTTGGCGCGCCGCCGATGGCCGGCTTGGCGTTCGGCGTCGATCGCATCATCATGCTGATGAGCGGCGCGTCGTCGATTCGAGAAGTCATCGCCTTCCCGAAAACCCAGTCGGCCGCCTGCCCGCTCACCGAGGCGCCGGGTGAGGTTGATGAAGCGCAGCTCAAAGAACTGTCGATCCGTGTGCGTAAGCCCGTCGTTGAAAAACCCGAGTAATCCCATCGGCGCCTGCGGTCACCGAGCGGTCACCCTAGAGGTTTTCCTGTTATGAACCGTTCCGATGCCCTTGCACCGCCGATTCCGCCTGAATTGGCGGCGCGCATTCAGTCGCTGGCCTTGTCCACGCCGCCCGCGCCCGCGCTCGAACCACAAGACAAAGCCCGACTGAAGGCGGCGATCAAGCAGGAGATCGAACGCCAGAATGCGGTGCTGGTCGTGCATTACTATGTCGATGCCGAGCTGCAACAACTGGCCGATGAAACTGGCGGGCGGGTGTCCGACTCGCTTGATATGGCGGCCTTTGGTGCGGCGCATCCGGCGCAAACCCTGGTGGTATGCGGCGTGCGTTTCATGGGTGAAACCGCGAAGATTTTGAGTCCGGAAAAGCGCGTGCTGATGCCGACCTTGCAGGCCGAGTGTTCGCTGGATCTGAGTTGCCCGGCCGATACCTTTGCGGCTTTCTGCGATGCCCACCCGGAACGCACCGTGGTGGTGTATGCCAATACCTCCGCCGCCGTGAAGGCGCGCGCGGACTGGGTGGTCACCAGCAGCAATGCGCTGCCGATCGTGCGGCATCTGATGGCTGAGGGGAAAAAAATCCTTTGGGCGCCGGATCGTCATCTCGGGCGCTACATTCAGGAACAAACCGGCGCGGACATGCTGCTCTGGCAAGGCGACTGCGTGGTGCACAACGAATTCGCGGCGGAAGATTTATTGGCGCTCAAACGGCAGCATCCCGAAGCTGCCGTGCTCGTGCATCCCGAATCGCCCCGTGCCGTGGTGGCGCTGGCCGATGTCGTGGGTTCTACCAGTCAGTTGATTGCGGCGGCGCAAAGGTTGCCGAATGCGGAACTGATTGTGGCGACCGACAACGGCATTTTCTACAAAATGCAGCAGGCCGCGCCGCACAAACGCTTGATCGAGGCACCCACCGCCGAACAGACGCGCTGCATTTCCTGCGCGCATTGCCCTTGGATGGCCATGAATGGCCTCGGTAATCTGCTGGCTGCCTTGCAGCAGCCCGATCGGCATGAAATCAGCGTGCCGGAAGCCATCCGTCAGCGCGCGGTGAAGTCCATCGACCGGATGCTAACCTTTTCCCGTCAGCAAGGTTTGGTGGTATCGAAAAACGCCAGCCGCTGAACGATCGGGTTTCGTCCGCGCCGCCTTTTTCGGAGAGAATCATGCATGCCAATATCCTGCTCCTGCTGACGGCGCTGGTCGCACTGGGCATTGCCGCCCAGTGGCTCGCCTGGCGCGTCAAAGTCCCGGCGATTTTGTTCCTGCTGTTGCTCGGCTTGTTGATCGGCCCGGTGCTGGGTTGGCTCAAGCCGGACCAGCTCTTTGGTGATTTGTTATTCCCCGCCGTATCGCTCGCGGTGGCGGTGATTTTGTTTGAAGGCGCCTTGACCCTGCGGTTCAGCGAACTGAAGGGCGTGGGGCACATCGTTTGGCTCTTGGTCTCGGTCGGCGCGGCGGTGACCTGGGCGGTTGCCGCGCTGGCCGCTTACCAGTTTGTCGGGCTCGATCCGTGGATTGCCGCCCTGTTCGGTGCGCTGGTGGTGGTGACCGGGCCGACCGTTATCGTGCCCTTACTGCGGATCGTGCGGCCGAGTGCGAAAGTCGCCACCATTCTGCGGTGGGAAGGCATCGTGATCGACCCGATCGGCGCCATGCTGGCCGTGCTGATTTTCGAACTCTTGCTGGCCACGCAGGGGCATTCGATCGCGCGGATTGCCGATTGGTCAGTCTGGGCGTGGCCGCTCGCTCATTTGATCGGGGTGGGTCTGACGAGCGGCCTTGTCGGCGGATATCTGCTTGGCATCGTACTGCGGCGACACTGGTTGCCGGAGTATTTGATCAATGTCGTGGTGCTGGCCAGCGTGCTCAGCGTGTTCACCCTCTCGAATCTGGTCTCGGAAGAGTCCGGCCTGCTGGCCGTCACCGCCATGGGGATTCTGCTGGCGAACATGCGCGCCGTGCCTTTGATGGATGTGCTGCATTTCAAAGAGTCGCTGACCATCCTGTTCATTTCCATGCTGTTTATCGTGTTGGCGGCGCGCGTCGATCCGGCCATGTTCCGCACCGTGGGGTTTGGCGCGCTGCTGGTCTGGCTCAGCATTCAATTCATTGCGCAGCCCCTGAAAGTCTGGCTGTGTGCGGTGGGTGCGGGATTGAGCTGGCGTGAAAAATTGATGATTGCCTGGATCGGGCCGCGCGGCATCGTGGCGGCGGCCATCAGCGGATTATTCGCGCTCAAGCTCGATCAACAGGGGGTCAGCGGCGCCGAGGCAATCGTGCCGCTGACCTTTACCGTGATCGTGGGCACCGTCGTGCTGGCCTCGCTCACCGCCCGCCCGCTGGCACGAGCATTGGGCGTCGCCCAGCCGGAAGATCGGGGCATCCTGATGGTTGGCGTCAATCGCTTCTCGCGGGCTCTGGCGCAGGCGCTGAAGAAACAGGGCTATCGCATCATTCTGGCCGATACGAGCTACAGCGATATCCGCGCCGCCCGCATGGATGGGCTGGAAACCTTTTATGGCAATCCCGTTTCGGAAGCCGCCGACCGCCGGCTCGATTTACTTGGGATTGGGCGGCTGTTTGCAGTATCGGCTTCGCCCGAGATCAATCACCTGTCCGCCATTCGTTACCGGCACGAGTTCGGCGCGGGCAACATTTTCGTGCTCAAAACCGCGCAAGAGACCACCGGAGCCGCACATCAACGCCTTTCCCATACCTTCGTGGGGCGTGCCCTGTTTGGTGCCGAGGTCTCGCTGGAGGATCTGCTTCAGCTGATGGAGCAGCAGGGCGAGATTTACATGACGCGCCTGACCGACACCTTCACCTGGGAGAAATACCAGCAAAGCTTTGCCGGTCGCGGTCGGGTGCTTATGGCAATCAATCCCAAAGGCGTATTGCAGATCTGGGATGATGAGCAACAGTTCATGCCTCAAGAAGGCTGGACGGTCATCGGCTTATATCGTCCGGCCGATCCGGTCGCCGAAACACGGCTCGAACCGGCGTCCGGGGTTCCCGAACCGCAGGATCCCCCAGGTTCGCTGCCTGTATGACGGCGGCATGAAAAAACGCTTGCGCGCCCGAAGTTCATTTGTATAATGCGCGCTCTGTGACAAACAGCTGCCCTAAAAAGCAGCCGTGATGTGCGGGAATAGCTCAGCTGGTAGAGCGCAACCTTGCCAAGGTTGAGGTCGCGAGTTCGAACCTCGTTTCCCGCTCCACGGGTGATTAGCTCAGTTGGTAGAGCGGCGCCCTTACAAGGCGTAGGTCGGGAGTTCGAGCCTCTCATCACCCACCACATCAAAATTAGCAGCGGTAGTTCAGTTGGTTAGAATACCGGCCTGTCACGCCGGGGGTCGCGGGTTCGAGCCCCGTCCGCTGCGCCAACCAGTGGTTTTATACCGTCTCAAGATGTTCTAAAACCTTAATTAAACCCGCATTCCTACTAGGTCTGCGGGTTTTTTATGCCTGCTTGCGGAGCTGTTCATCGCCGGAGGAGCTGGGCAGTGCTGCGGTATCGATACTGCAGCATCGGGGTGTTCTTGGTTGACGATATGGGGAGCTAACCCAGCACGCCGGCGATCTTGTCCTACCTATGTCCTGCTTTATGCAAGTGAAGAAACTGTTATTATGTTTTGGGTATATCGCGCTTGGGTTTGCAATTTTGACGAGTTGCTCGAAAGGTGGAAATGACACTTAATCTTACGCGCTGTCATTGGGTTGCTCTCCATCGCGCTTTATTGGTCGAACCCGCACAATAAGATTTTTGTATGAATACCCGCCTAGGTGACACCCGTTCCGACATCCTAAGCGCGCTGGCCAACCTGCCCGCCGCGCTGTTTTTTTCCTGGAGTGATACCAAGGCGCGCTACAAACGCAGCATGTTGGGGCCGTTCTGGCTCACATTGGGTACAGCCATTGGCGTGGGTGGGCTGGGCTTCGTTTGGAGCACCTTGTTCAAGATGGATAAGGCCGTATTTATCCCCTTGCTGACGATCGGTTTGATTCTCTGGGGGTTTATTGCCGGCATCGTTACTGAAAGTAGCCAAGTGTTTGTGCAGAATGCGCAACTGATTCGGAATGTGCAGTTGCCTCTGTTTTTTCACCCGTTGAAGCTGATGCTTCGGCATCTGATCAACCTTGCACACAACGCGGTTGTGGTTGTGGTTGTGCTACTCGTTTACCCGCCCCAATGGCACTGGAGTGCCTGGCTGGCGCTCCCCGCTTTTTTGCTCACGGTGCTCAACTTAAGCTGGATCAGTCTTTTTATTGGCATGTTTGCCGCGCGCTATCGCGATACAGAAACGGCCATCGCGAACTTCATGCCCCTGTTGTTCTTCATGTCCCCGGTGTTGTTTAAGGCCGAGCAGCTTGGTGTCGGCAGTTGGGTGGTGTGGCTCAATCCTTTCAGTTATTTCATCACGGCCGTGTGCGACCCGCTTTTGTGGCATCCCAGTCCTTGGTTCGTGTGGCCAGTGTTGCTCAGCATGACCGTGGTCGGTTGGTTGGTCACTTTGTGGCTGTTTCACACCCGCCGTACGCGCATTCCTTATTGGATTTAATCTATGGCGCGCCTGATTTTTGACAATGTCACGGTCCGATACCCCATCTACAACGCCCGTGCGCAATCCTTGCGGCATCAATTTATGCGGATTGCCACCGGGGGGGAAATCGCCGCCGAGGCGGGACACACGGTGGCTGTTACGGCGTTGGATGGTGTCAGCTTCGAATTGAAAAGTGGCGATTCGATTGGTTTGATCGGCCATAACGGCGCGGGTAAGAGCACCCTGTTGCGGACGATGGCGGGTATTTACACCCCGGATAGCGGGCGAGTGATCCGCGAAGGCCGCACGGCTACGGTGCTCGAAATCGGCTCGGGCATGGATCCTGAGTTATCCGGTTATGAGAACATTCTGCGCATGGGGATGCTCATGGGGATTCCCCTTAAAGAAATGCGCACGAAAATTCCTGAGATCGAGGAATTCACCGAGCTGGGCGATTTCCTTAGCCTGCCCGTGCGCACCTATTCGTCTGGCATGACCATGCGGCTTATGTTCGCCGTGGCTACTGGCGGTCAACCGGAAATCCTTTTAGTTGATGAAATGTTTGGCACGGGCGACGCCGGGTTTCAGGAAAAGGCCAAAGCCCGCATGCACGATTTGATCGCAAATGCCGAGATTTTTGTGTTCGCTTCGCATGACCACACGCTTTTGTGTGAGTTGTGCGATCGAGTATTCGAATTGAGTCATGGAAAAATAATCCGATTACCTGATTTTCAATCTAAGAGTTTGGAGAAAGCCCCACAATGATTCTGGTCACAGGAGCTGCGGGATTTATTGGTAGCAATTTTGTGCTCGACTGGTTGGGCGCCTGCGATGAGCCCGTCATCAATCTCGATAAGCTCACCTATGCTGGTAACCTCGAGAATTTTGCCTCACTGGCTGGTGATGAACGGCACATCTTTATTCAGGGTGATATTGGTGATTCAGCGCGGGTCAGCAAGTTGCTGGCGGAATATCAGCCACGGGCAGTAATTAACTTTGCCGCTGAGAGCCATGTGGACCGTTCTATTCTCGGGCCAGCGGATTTTATTCAAACCAATGTCGTTGGAACGTTTGGACTCTTGGAAGCGGTGCGCGCGTATTGGGGCGCGTTACCAGAGAAGGAGCGAGCTTTGTTCCGTTTCCTGCATGTTTCAACTGATGAGGTTTATGGCTCGCTTGAGCCTGATGCGCCTGCCTTTACCGAAACCCACCGCTACGAACCAAATAGCCCGTATTCGGCGAGCAAGGCAGCTTCAGACCATCTGGTTCGCGCCTATCACCACACCTACGGCCTTCCTGTGTTGACGACAAACTGTTCGAACAACTATGGCCCATATCATTTCCCGGAAAAGCTCATTCCTCTGTGCATCCACAATGCCTTAGCAGGTAAACCATTGCCGATTTACGGCGACGGTCAGCAGATCCGAGATTGGCTCTATGTGAAAGATCACTGCAGCGCCATTCGTCGCGTGCTCGAGGCGGGGCGTTTGGGAGAGGTTTACAACATAGGCGGATGGAATGAAAAGGCGAACCTAGATGTAGTGAATACTTTGTGTCACATTCTTGATGAAGAGCAACCGCGGGTGGATGGTAAATCCTATGCCGAGCAGGTCACCTTTGTGACCGATCGCCCTGGCCATGATCGTCGTTACGCGATCGACGCCACGAAATTGGAGCGTGAATTGGGCTGGAAGCCGGCGGAAACTTTCGAAACTGGCATCCGCAAGACCGTTCGTTGGTATCTGGATAATCAGGATTGGGTGGCGAATGTCACCAGCGGCACCTATCGCGAATGGACCGCGAAGCAATACACCTTATGAAAATCTTACTGCTCGGGAAAAATGGACAAGTCGGATGGGAGTTGCAACGCGCATTGGCTCCGCTGGGTGAGTTGATTGCCCTTGATCGCAATGGCACTGCGGGACTTGTTGGTGATCTTTCCTATCCGGAAGCGCTGAGAGATGTGGTGCGCAAAACAGCGCCGGATATCATCGTTAACGCAGCGGCCTACACGGCAGTCGATCGGGCAGAAACCGAAATTGACCTTGCGAAAACCATCAATACGGATGCAGTGCGCATACTTGCTGAGGAAGCTAAAATACTCAACGCGTTGTTCGTTCATTATTCAACGGATTATGTCTTTCCCGGTTCCGGGCAAATGCCGTGGAAGGAAACTGACGCGACGGCCCCGCTTTCCATTTACGGTAAAACAAAGCGTGCGGGTGAAGAAGCTATCCTAGCGAGCGGCTGCACCTATTTGATTTTCCGCACCAGTTGGGTCTTTGCCGCGCGCGGTCATAATTTCATAAAAACAATGCTGCGTTTAGGGCAAGATCGCACGCAGCTTTCAGTGGTGTGCGACCAAATTGGTGCGCCTACAGGCGCCGAGTTGATTGCAGACGTAACTGCGCACGCCATACGGTCTGTTGCGCTCGATCCGGCAAAAGCCGGGATATATCATCTAGCCGCATCTGGCGCTGCGTCTTGGCATGAGTTTGCCGAATATATCTTTGTGCAAGCCAGAGGCATGGGGGTTCCCCTGGCTGTTCAATCTGTCGCGCCCGTCCCCACTGTTGAGTACCCAACACCAGCATCTAGACCCCTGAACTCACGGCTCGATACAGCGAAGATCGCTACTATGTTCGGGTTGGCGATGCCAGTGTGGCAAAACGGCGTATCTCGTGTTCTGGCAGAACTATTGGAGCGAACAACATGACGAAAAGAAAAGGAATTATCCTCGCCGGAGGTTCGGGTACGCGACTGCATCCAGTTACGTTGGCGGTCAGCAAACAGTTGATGCCCGTCTATGACAAACCCATGATTTATTACCCGCTGAGCACCTTAATGCTGGCGGGGATTCGAGACATATTGATCATTTCCACGCCACAGGACACCCCCCGATTCGAACAATTGCTGGGGAACGGTAGTCAGTGGGGTCTTAATCTTAAATATGCCGTTCAGCCGTCACCCGATGGGCTGGCCCAAGCCTTCATTATTGGGGAAGAGTTCCTGTCAGGGGCGGCGTCCGCGCTGGTTCTAGGGGACAACATCTTCTACGGTCACGCGCTGCAAGAGCGATTACAACAAGCAGGCCAGAACGCGAATGGGGCGAGCGTCTTTGCATATCCAGTTCATGACCCTGAGCGGTACGGTGTCGTTGAGTTTGATAGGAATGGCAAAGCGGTCACTCTCGAGGAAAAGCCTGATAAACCCAGAAGCCGCTATGCGGTTACCGGGTTGTATTTCTATGACAACCAAGTCGTGGACATGGCAAAAAATTTGGCCCCCTCTCCTAGGGGAGAGCTGGAAATTACAGACATCAACCGGTTGTATCTTGAGCAGGGCATATTAGATGTGCAACGGATGGGGCGAGGGGATGCTTGGCTGGACACCGGAACCCATGACTCGCTGCTTGAGGCCAGTCACTTTATCCACACACTGGAAAAGCGACAGGGCTTGAAAATTGCGTGTCCCGAAGAAATAGCCTGGCGACAGGGCTGGGTGAACAATGAACAACTTCAAGCATTGGCTAAGCCCCTGGCTAAAAGTGGTTATGGTCAATACTTGAGCCGTTTGCTTACAGAGAAGATTTACTGATGAACTTGATTCCTACAGAGATTCCTGAAGTCCTTATCTTTGAACCCAAAGTTTTTGGGGATGATCGTGGTTTCTTTATGGAGAGTTATAACGCAAAGACATTTGCCCAGCTGACAGGCCTGGCTGTTGATTTTGTACAAGATAATCACTCCAAGAGTCGCCACGGTGTGCTTCGGGGACTGCACTACCAATTGCCTCCCAAGGCTCAGGGAAAGCTTGTTCGTGTAGTGAGTGGTGAGGTCTTTGATGTTGCGGTGGATATTCGAAAGTCCTCACCAACTTTCGGTAAATGGGTTGGGGTGTTCCTTTCTGCTGAAAATAAGAAACAGTTTTGGATGCCCGCAGGTTTTGCTCATGGCTTTGTCACGCTTTCTGATACCGCCGAGTTTCTTTACAAGACAACTGAGTACTACACTCCCGAAATGGAGCGTTGTATTCGTTGGGATGACCCAGATATTCGTATTGAGTGGCCTTTTCATTTTTCCCCACAGGTATCCGAGAAAGATGAAAATGGATCGCCAATGATTAATGCGGAATTGTTTTCATGAAAGTTGCTGTCGTTGGCACAGGATATGTTGGTTTGTCCATTGCGATGCTATTGTCTCAGCATAACGAGGTTGTTGCCCTAGACATCGTCCCTGAAAAGGTGAGGATGCTTAATGAATTTAGATCGCCTATCGAGGATGCAGACGTCGAGGATTTTTTGAGTAACAGAACTCTGAATTTTCGCGCTACGCTGGACAAATATGAAGCCTACCAAGATGCTGACTTTGTTGTCATTGCTACGCCGACTGACTATGACCCTGAAACAAATTACTTCAACACGAAGTCTGTTGAGGCCGTCATTCAAGATGTGCTAGACCTGCGCCCAGAAGCTTTGATGGTAATTAAGTCTACTGTACCTGTTGGCTATACAGCTAGGATAAGGGAGCGTTTTGGTTCTGACAAAATTATTTTCTCTCCAGAGTTCCTTCGCGAAGGCCGAGCACTGTATGACAACCTTTACCCATCGAGAATCATTGTTGGGGATAAATCTGCCTCAGCGGAGGCTTTTGCAAATCTACTTAAAGACGGCGCCATAAAGGATAATATACCGACCCTGTACACAAATAGCACAGAGGCCGAAGCGATTAAACTCTTTGCTAACACGTACCTCGCTATGCGAGTTGCTTATTTCAATGAGTTGGATAACTACGCCGTTGCACATAACCTAAACAGCCGACAGATCATTGAAGGTGTCTGTCTTGATCCGAGGATAGGTAACCACTACAACAATCCTAGCTTCGGCTATGGAGGCTACTGTTTGCCTAAGGATACTAAGCAATTGTTGGCCAACTATCGAGATGTGCCCCAGAATCTTATCCGCGCTATCGTGGAGGCTAACAGTACGCGCAAAGATTTTGTCGCAGATGAAATTCTGCGTCAAAACCCTCGAGTTGTAGGCATTTATCGCTTGATCATGAAGTCGGGTTCGGATAACTTCAGGGCTTCAAGTATCCAAGGCATTATGAAGCGCATTAAAGCCAAGGGGGTCGAGGTGGTTGTTTATGAGCCTGTTCTGAGCGAGGCCGAGTTTTACCATTCTCGTGTTATCAATGACTTAAATGAGTTCAAGGATATCGCTGATATCATCGTCGCTAATCGGATGTCAGAGGCACTCGCCGATGTGCAAGATAAAATATATACGCGTGATTTATTTGGGAGCGATTGATTGAAAGTATTAATTACCGGTTGTGCCGGGTTCATTGGTATGCATGTCGCAAAAATCCTGTTGGATCGGGGAGACACGGTCATCGGTGTTGACAATCTTAACGACTACTACGATCCAAGGCTGAAATCGGCGCGCTTAGGGGAGCTCGAGCAATATGCTGAGTTTTCTTTTGTGGTAGGGGATATCGCTGACCACAAGGTTGTAAACGAAATATTTGCTGCTGAAAACCCCCAGAGGGTAATTAACCTTGCGGCCCAGGCTGGTGTGCGTTATTCACTGACAAACCCTTACGCTTATATCCAAACCAATCTTCTGGGTTTTGGGAATATACTTGAAGCTTGTCGCCAACACAGTGTCGAGCATCTTGTGTATGCGAGTTCATCTAGCGTTTATGGCGCCAATACCCACATGCCTTTTTCGGTACATGACAATGTTGACCACCCCGTGAGCCTTTACGCTGCAAGTAAAAAGGCAAATGAATTGATGGCTCATAGCTATAGCCATCTTTACGGTTTGCCAACTACAGGACTGCGTTATTTTACTGTTTATGGGCCTTGGGGGCGGCCTGATATGTCGCCTTGGTTGTTTACCTCTGCAATATTGGAAGGGCGATCGATAGATGTTTTTAACTATGGCAAGATGCGGCGTGATTTCACCTATATCGACGACATAGCCGAGGGAACTGTTCGAGTGTTGGATAAAATTGCTACTGCCAACCCGGATTACGACAATGGTCGACCAGATCCAGCCACGAGCTATGCCCCTTTCCGAGTTTACAACATTGGTAACCATACTCCGGTTGAGTTGCTGGACTTTATCGGTACTATCGAGCGAGCGTTGGGCATGGAGGCAGAGAAAAATTTCCTGCCCATGCAAAATGGTGATGTACTTGCGACTTGCGCAGATGTTGAAGCGCTCAAGAACCAAGTTGGATTCGAGCCAAAAACTTCTTTGGTGAGTGGAGTCACTCGGTGGGTGGATTGGTATAAAACATACACGGGCTACATGTGAGAAAATTTTCTGTCAGCTTTGGTTTGGGGTCTATTTATGAGCACCGCGACCTTCTTTACTCCTTAGTAAAACGAGAAGTTGAGGTGAGGTACCGCGGTTCCATACTTGGAAAAATGTGGGTGGTGATTTTCCCTCTGATGATGTTGGGGGTTTATACCTTTGTGTTTTGCGGTGTTTTCGGATCACGTTGGGCTGGAAAGGGGGATATGACGGATTTCGTTCCGATGCTTTATTGCGGATTGATTGTCCATGCCATTTTTTCGGAAACTGTTGGCAAGGCTCCGTCACTTATTGTTAATAACCCAAACTATGTAAAGAAAGTTATTTTCCCATTGGAGCTTTTGCCAGTTGGTAGTTTATTTACTGCATTATTTAACGGCGCGGTCGGTTTTGGTATTTTGGTGTTGATGGTCTTGCTCTTTAAACATGAGATTCATTGGACTTTGGTTTTTTTGCCTTTGGTGCTGCTGCCGCTGATACTGTTTGCTATTGGATCCGCTTGGTTGATTTCAGCGCTCGGGGTGTTTTTCAGGGATGTTGAGCAGTTGATCGGTGTGTTGATGTCAATGCTGCTGTTTTTGAGCCCGGTATTCTATTCGGTTGAATCGGCGCCGTTGATTGCTCAAAAGCTTCTTTTGATAAATCCGCTCACGTACCCCATCGAAGATGTGCGTAATGTGTTGATACTTGGGCACTTACCGCACTTGTGGCCATGGCTGACCAGCATGGTTGCCTCATTGATTGTTGCATGGGCCGGGCTTTGGGTGTTTGAGCAAACCAGGCCGGCATTCGCAGACGTTGTATAAAGATTAAATAACATGTGTCCCACGGAGCAACCTATGATCCGGTTAGAGAATATTGGTAAGTGCTACCGGATATATGCAAATCCTCAAGATCGATTTAAACAGGCGTTCCGAGATCGTTTGGGACGCTGGCTTGGAAAGCAAGCTCCCCCCCCTTTGTTCCGTGAGCATTGGGCGCTTCGAGGCGTAAGTTTTGAAGTGGCCACTGGCGAGGCAGTGGGGATTCTTGGCCGTAATGGCGCAGGCAAAAGCACTTTGCTTCAAATAATCGCAGGTACACTGTCGCAGACTACTGGGGAGTTGAAAGCTGGTGGGCGGATCACTGCCATGCTCGAACTTGGTAGTGGCTTCAATCCAGACTTTACTGGGCGCGAAAATGTCTTCCACAATGCTCAGATACTGGGATTGAGCCGATCTGAAACTGCCATGAAATTTGGTGCGATTGAAGAGTTTGCTGATATTGGTGATTTTATTGATCAGCCAGTCAAGACATACAGTTCTGGGATGATGATGCGCTTGGCATTTGCGGTGCAAACAGTCATGGATCCAGCGATTCTAATCGTTGATGAAGCCCTTTCTGTCGGTGATGCGCGCTTCCAGGAGAAATGTTTTAGAAAATTGCGTGAGTTGAGGGAGAAGGGGGTTAGTATTTTACTAGTTACGCACGATGTGAATGCGGTAACTATGTTTTGTGATCGAGCGGTACTTATGGATGGTGGTGAGGTTTTATCTGTTGGTGATCCTATATCTATTGCAAAGCAATATCTTCAGGTTTTGTATAGCGATACCAAAGGGAGTCGGAAGGGCATTAGATCAGGGGATGGTTCGACATATGAAAGTTCCGCTAATGGCCGTGAGGGCAAAAATGTTGCGATGAGCTTTGATGAGAGCTCTGGGCGATTTGGAAATCGCAAAGTCGAAATATTGTCAGTCGGGATTTTTACACCGGATGGCCAAGCTGTTCGAGCGCTAAGTCCAGGGGGAAAATACAGGATTACGCAACGTGTCCGTGTAAACGAAGATGTGGATTATTTGTCAACAGGGTTTATGGTTAGGACTACTAAAAGCGTTGATATTTTTGGCGCGAGTAATAAATCGCTAGGGCAGGATGTTTTTCTCCATCTCACGCGCGGTGAAGTCCTCGATATCAGTATGGATATCGATAATTGGCTTTCGGGTGGGGAGTATATCTTACACGCTGCTAATGCTGGGGAAGACGGAGTGCAGTACGATTGCATACCCTCTGCGCTCAGCTTTACTGTGATCGGTACGCCGGAAATATATACAACTTCTGTTGTGAACCTTTGCCCATCAATTAGCATCGCCAAGTCTGATTTATATTTGGCTTAAACTGTCAAGAGAGTTATTGGATCTTCTATGATAAAAAAAATTAAATGGACCCCCATGTTAGTTAACAGGTTCTGGAATGGGGTGTCCGATTCCCATTTGGATGACTTGTCCTTTGCAAAGTTGAATGGGGAGAAGCTGCTAAATTTGGTGTCTGGATGGCTTCCTGTGGGTGGAAGGATTCTAGACTTTGGTGCGGGCAGTGGCTTTCTTGTTAAACAGCTATTGGATAGAGGTTATAGCGTTGCTGCCTTTGACCCGGCGGGTGACCGTGAATCTACGTTGATGTCACTGGTTGGTCATTATGATCGTTTTCTCGGACTTGAGCGTGGGGAAGATGGTCGCCAATATGATGTCGTGATTTTCAGCGAGGTCATCGAGCACATTTCTGATGAAGACTATGAGGTTGTGTTGACGTCCCTGTCGCAGTTTGTCCGCGAAGACGGTGTGTTGATTCTGACGACCCCGAATCAGGAGGATATTGATCGCAAGATGGTCTTCTGTCCGGCATGCGAACATATGTTTCATCCCTGGCAACATATGAGAAGTATGGATCCTTCTATCTTGGTCTCTCAGCTTGGTCGCCATGGTTTTACTAAACAATTCCTTGGACTTGTGGATTTCTCAAATGATGCGATCAGTCAAGAGTTAGGAGGGGTTGCCAGTCGACTGCTGGATCAAATTGATCAGATAAACCAGGTTGAAGGTTTTGACTTTACTGAAATTCTGAAAATGGAGACTAACCCTTCACCAGACGGAATGTTAGGAGATTTTTTTCGTTCTCTTGGTCGTCTTTTGGTGCAGGGGACATCTATTGTGAAATCACCCTCGGCAGAGCAGGAAGTAAATCGCCTTTTGACTGATGCCTTTAATGCCATTTCCGAGGTGAGGATCCGACAGAACCGCTTGACCAGGCCGCAGCCTACGCCTCTACCGGTCAGTAGTGACGCTTCCGTTGATTTCAGTTATGGAAACGGTAGTACTATCGTATACGTTGGCAAAAAGTCTACGATTGATTAGTTTATGTGCCATTGTCTCAATTTCTTGGTTTGTGTTGCCTAACTGCTATTGCAGTTAGGCAGGGGGATTGTGTCATGTATTTTGTTTGGTCCGAGTTTCGCGGATTTTTAGTGCTTGGTTTTTGTTTAATTTCTTATGCATTTGGCGCCTCGGCAATGATTAACGCTATTGTTTGTACTTCTTGATTATGTGTGGAATTGCTGGACTTTATAATTTTGGCTATAAGGGACTGCTCGCCACAGGGCAGGTGTCAGTTGTCCATAAAATGACGGACCGTATGGTGCACCGAGGCCCCGATGCCACGGATGTGTGGGCCGATGACCAGGCCCGTTGTGTTCTTGGCCACAGGCGTTTGTCAATCATTGATGTATCTGACGCGGGCCGTCAGCCAATGCACTGGAATAATGGCGAGTGGTCAATTTCTTTCAATGGAGAGATATATAACTTCCAGGAAATCAAGAGTGATCTTGAATCTAGGGGGGGTGTTTTCCATGGACGCACAGACACCGAAGTCCTACTGGCTGGAATTGCATATTGGGGGGAGTCCGTTTTTGATCATCTGGATGGTATGTACGCGTTTGCTGCCTTCCATCACCCCAGTGGTGAATTAATATTGGCGCGAGACCCCTTTGGTGAGAAGCCCCTTTACTATTTTCAAACCCCAGATGGTGGATTGGCCTTCGCATCGGAGCTGCAGTGCCTTGAAGAGGTGCCGGGCTTTTCAGCTGATATATCCCCAGACGCGTTAAGCGATATCTTGATGTTCCAGTACGTTGGGGCACCTCGTACCATCTATCGCGATGTGTACAAGCTTGAACCTGGTCATTTCATGAAGGTTAATGGTCGCGATCTTCAAATTCGGCGCCACTTCCGTTTTGAACCCGGGCTACATGGCTTTTCAAGTGGTTCCCGAGAAGATCTAGTCGATGAACTAGAAGACATACTGGTGCGTAGCCTTAGGAGGAGACTGATTTCAGACGTCCCCTTGGGCGCTTTTCTTTCGGGCGGCGTAGACTCTTCCACTGTTTGTGCATTGGCAAGAAGAAAGCTGGACATCCCTCTTCAGACATTTTCGATTGGATTTGAAGGGGACCAAGGAAGCGAGCATAAGATCGCCCGGCGGATCGCGGCACATTTGGGTACCGAGCATCGGGACCAAATCCTGTCGCCATCGGCAACGGATTTCCTAAATCATTCCGGCTCACTTCTAGACGAGCCCAATGCAGATAGCTCCTGCCTACCAACTTTTCTCTTGTCAAAATTTGCACGTAAGCATGTAACAGTTGCGTTGTCCGGAGACGGCGGTGATGAATTGTTTGGGGGGTATGGTCGATACTTCGATACTCTCACAGAGGCCAAGGCTTACCAGAGTCAGCCCAGACGAAACTGGAGCCCGGGACGGAGTTATTACAATTCTAACCGCGTAACAATTTTCAGCCCGTTACAGTTGAGTAAACTTTTTGGCTTCATTCCGAGTGGCTCCGCGGAACATGTTAGGCATCTGATAGAGGAAGTTGATCACGGCAGCGCAGAATTACTTCATCGGCTTCGGGCGAGTGATACAGAAAATTACATGCCTGGAGCGGTTCTACCCAAGGTGGATAGGATGAGTATGCAGAACTCCCTTGAAGTCCGTACACCATTCTTGAGCGTAGAATTGGCACGATTTGCCGAAAGAATACCGGGAGAATACCTAGTTAACGGTGGTCGAGGAAAGTTGCTACTAAGGGAAATTGCCTATCGTTATCTTCCACGTGAAATTATCGATTTGCCTAAGAAAGGGTTTGGTCTCCCGTTGACGTCAGGCTGGGGTAAACATCATTTGGTTTCGGCTCTGGAAAATACTCTGATATCGGAGGAAAGTCCTATCGGTAAATGGATTGGGGGGGGGCGCGCCAGTGAATTCATAAAGACACAGGCATCCGACAATGGCTTTTCAATTTATCAAACTTGGTCAGTGATCATGCTAGATAAATGGTTGCGTAATAGGCCTGCAATCCTGCCAGAAAGGGATTCATTTGCTTCAATTTCTGCTCAAGATGTCCCGGCTTACTACTCTGTCGATAATGGACATCTATTCCGACTGATTGGGTTTGTCGCACCCAGAGTACTCGTTATATCGAATCCGATAGCGAATCCTCCGGAAGAAAAAACACCGATACGAAATTTACTTGGTTCGTTTGACATCGTTAGATTGAGCCTTGTTGAAAAGGCTGCCTCGATTGAGGCGTCAGTGACCACGGATGATTTGCCAGATGCGAATACATTTCGCTTCGACGCCGATCAAGGCATAATCGATGTCATCAGTCAGTTGCCATTCGATCTCGCGGGGTGCACTTTGATTTCCTTGGATGAAGACGTGGAACTGTTCGGGGTTAATGAAATCCAGTACCTTCGAGCACAGAGATTGCGTCGTCTGATCATCCCTCAGCGCTATGATAGTAAAGGTAACTGGGTCAAATATGAATTCCATTACTTCAATATTGTCGGCCGAATTGTCAACCTTATGCACCTGCTGTCGCGCGTTAAAGGCATGTGGCGCGCAGTGAAAAACAAGTCTCAACAGAACGGCGTATATGTGGCCGGGCCATTCGAGAGTCTAACAACGGAAGCTGATCGTGATGCGGTGCTGGATTGGGCATTGTTTGTCGGACCAAGCCAGTATTTGCCATTTATTTCATCCCATGAAGAGATTAGGGTGTCAGAAGCACCACGATATTCCATCTGGAATGACCAAGTCATCTATTCGTTGCCAAGGCAAACGGGGCGATGGTTTTTGAGACCATTTTATAGATACAACTGGCTGACCCCGATTCACGAGAGTACGGCAAGATACCTGCCCGTTGTGACTAGCTGCTTAAAAATCAGCTCACAAACTGGTGGGTTTGAGGGGGCATTGAGGCATCTAGTTGATACCAGCAATCTGAAACTCCCAGCAAGAGCTGAAACTAGCTTTGTTGCCCTCTACACACATGCGCTTTCGTCTGGAGGTGCAGAACGCCAGTGGGTCAATTTGGCCATTGGCTTAAAGGCTTTGGGCAAGCAAGTGTGCCTGATCGTAAACAACTGCGAAGGAGAAAACGCACACTACCTTCCGTTAGTCGAGCGGGCGGGCATAGACGTGTGGCAGCTTGAAAAAGAGGGCAAGGATAGTGGAGTCAGGTTGGTGCGGGATGAGTTGATCTATCCTCTGGTGGAGCCGCGCGTTTATACCGGTGCGGAAAGTGTACAGCGTTTAGCAGTATTACTCGATCGACTGAAGCCCGATGCGCTGGTGGCACAATTAGATTCAACCAATATCACGGGTGCGATTGCTGCGCTGATGACCAATATCCCGAAGATTGTGATGTCGTTCAGGAATTACAATCCATCACACTTTGAGTATCTAAATATCCCATGGTTTCTGCCAGGCTACCGCTATCTGGCTGAATCGAACAGAGTGTTCTTAACGGGGAATTCGAAACTCGGAAATGCAGATTATGCTGAATGGATCGGGATCGATGGTAGCCGTATCAAGCTGTTGCATAATTCGTATGAGCCTGAGTCAAAGGTTTCGCTAAGTGTTGAAGAAGGGCAGGTGCTTAGGCGATCACTCGGCATAGAACCAGATGAAAAGGTAATTCTTGGGGCATTCCGATTGTCACATGAAAAGGATCCATTGTTGTTTGTTGATGTCTGCGCGGATGTACTCAACAAACTAAATGATTGCGTCGTTCTCCTATGTGGTGAAGGTCCAATGCGCTCCGCAGTTGAGGAAGAAGTAAGGCGTAATGGGATTCAGAACAAATTCCATATGCTGGGTCGTAGATCCGACATGTGGCAATTGCTATCTATTGCCGATGTGCTTCTTTTGACTTCCGAAATGGAAGGCACGCCGAATATTGTAAGGGAAGCATTGATGATGCGTTGCCCAGTTGTTTCAACAGCATGTGGCGCAGTACCTGAAATGATTGACGACCCTGTAACTGGCTTTATATCTGAGATTGGGGATCGGCATACTTTGGCTAGTAAACTACTACTTTTGTTGGAAAATGATGCGATCCGAGCAAAAATGAAAGAGGCCATCAGTGTGAGCAAAAAACATTTGACCCCAAGGGATATGGCGATTCAGCTGTATGAAATCATGAGTCCTGATATAATCTAGCGTGCACGCCTAATTGAGAGAAATTGAAGAATGGAGTGTTCGTTTAGGTGCTTGTGAGCAAGCATTTCGTCCCCCAGAGTTGTGAGTGAATTGTCTGGCATACATTGATAGTAGGCTATTCTCAGTTAGGGGGGGGTAAGATAGTACGCAGTTAGAGCGCATAAAATACTGAGCAAAGTGACGTGATTAATAATATTTTTGATTTTTTAATTAAATATGCCCGTAAAATGTTTCGAGTGAATGAGGCGGGGTGTGTTGGGCTTAATATTGAGCCCGGATCAGCAATTGTTGTTTCATCGGGTTTGACATTGCTTCAGGAAGTAGATACAGGGCCAGATAAAATTTTAACAATTTCGATTTTGTTCGGAACTTTTCGGCGCCAAAACACCTGCTCCGTTGAAATTTGCGTATATTCAGATACCTATGAGGTATTGCATAAAGAGACAGTCTCTGCAAGCCAGTTGGCTGATAATGCTTACTACTCTTTGTTGCTTCCAGATGATTTTAGTTATAAGGGGCGATTTTATATTTCTGTTGCTTCGCCAGACGCGACAAGAGCAAACTGTGTGGCTGTTTGGTGTGCTTGGGATCCGGGCTCTTCGTTAGTGAGTTTGCCGTCAAATATCGCTAAAACAAAATTGAGCACCACAGAAATAGTGTCAGGGCGAAGGCATGCCGGTGTAGCGCTGAATACAACTTTTGGCAGGCTCAGGTCAAAAAGTAGGTGCTATTACAGAGAAGCAATTTCGACAGAGAATATTATTGGGGATCTAAGGGTTGTCTTGCTTCTGGGGTTCGATGAGAATGCTGCTAATGAAATAAAACTAATGAATTATAAGCAGAATCTAGATCTTCACTTTGCTAATGTTGAAGAGCTAGGGGGTGACAATAAATGGCAGGTGGTATTAATTCCATTAAGCTATGACAATGAGCGGGCCCGGGTTATTGCAAGGGCATCAAGGAAAAAGAACATTCCCATTTTCACTGTCGCGTTGGATGAGAGTGACTTAACTCAAAAGGCCCTGGACAATGCTGTCAGTTATGCGGATGGAATCATTAGTTGTAAGACTGTTGAGGCGACAAGGTTGCTCCAGGCGCCTATTGGTGATGAGCTTTACATTCCGATTCATGACCTGTTGGTAAAATACCAATGCAGACGTCTTCCTGAAGTAAGTATCGTTACGATATTGAGTGGAAAAGCTGATCAATTAAAGTGGGTTATTGAATCATATTTCAACCAAAGTTACTCTGGCGGCATTGAGGTTATTTATGTGGATGACTGTTTCGGTGATTCGGAATCCGTTGTCGCAGAAGAGTTTTTAAAGAATAGGGATCGGACTCAGAGGGCGAATATATCTTATAAAATCCTACGGAATGAGAGGAATATAGGGAATTGTCAGTCTCGTAATCGCGGGGTTCAGGCGGCTTCGGGTGATATCGTCATAATTATTGACGCTGACTGCATGCTTAATAAAGATTTTATTTCTTCGCATGTTTCTGCCCAATCTTTTCTTGATTGTGAAGTTGTAATTGGGCCGCATAACATTGAAACAAATGGTGCTCATCCTAGAACGAAAATGCAAGATTTAGAATCCAACCCTGCGCAACCACTTATTGAGTCCGAGCTACAGGATCGGATTTTTTTAGATGGGTTTTTGAACTGTATTACTAGAAATTTTTCAATAAAGAAATCAGCGGTCACAGAGGATTTATTTGATTCAGATTTTTCATATTCTCTATCTCCCGAATCCGGATTTGGCTGGGAAGATGTGGAAATGGGCTATAGGCTATATAAACGTGGTCTCGGTATTAAATTCACCGAAGATGCATTCTCAGTTCATATCTCTCATCCATCCTCAGTTCCTGAGTCGGAGAAGCCCCGGAAATCTATCAAGAATTTTCGTAAACTTTTTATTAAGCACCCTGAGCTTCGTGATGTTGCGAGGAGGTGGGCCAGCAGTACCCTTGACGAATTGGCAAAGTGGTCAGCAAAGTGTGATGGTGCGCATGAGGAAAACATAGACCTTGCGGAATTAAAAAAGCTATTTGAAGGGGCTCCTCGACCAGACATCGTTGGTCTAAATAATCGCGTTAAGAAACTTCGGATTCTGACTTATCGTTGGCATGTCCCCCACCAGTATGAATTATATAAAAGCGGGCATGATTTTTTCTTGGTCAAGGGGACTGGTTCCCCCATGAGTGATTCATGGGAATATGGCCAGCGCCCATTCCCTTCTAATGCCCAATTTATTAATATCGATGACGTGCGAGAGTCTGATTTTGATTTGGCCATTTTGCACTTTGATGAAAATGTTCTTAATTATGAAAATACTAATGGTACGGTTGGGGCTGATTGGGGAGCGGCATTTCGTCATTTTGTAGAGCATGTTAACCTTCCCAAAGTTGCTGTATGCCATGGCACGCCTCAATTTTATGGTCAATATACCCCTGGGTATGAGAAGTCGGATTTGATGACAGTTATCGAACCGGCTCGGTCTGCGCTTGTTGAGTACGTCAAGGACATAGAAATAGTATGCAATTCGCATCAGGCTCGAATGGAATGGGGTTTCCATAAGTCTCGTGTGATTTGGCATGGGTTCGATCCCGTTGAGTTTCTCCCGGCTACATATTCTAAAGGGATTCTGTCCCCTCTTGGGCCTCTAGTTAGCTCCCGTCCGTATTACCGAGGTTTTTATTTATACCAAGAGGTTTTTTCGGAAAGTTTCCCTCATGAATTTCGTCCGGAGACATTATGCGTCCCTAATCCTGATGTGGAATATATTGACAATGTTTTTGCGGTTGCAAAGTATAAAAACTATATTGATCAAATTAGGAAATATAGCGTTTATTTTAATCCGACACTTCGCTCTCCTATGCCTCGTGCGCGCTGTGAGCCAATGATGTGCGGTGTTGTGACCGTTAGTGCGCATAATCATGATGTTGATTTATTTATTCGGAATGGTGTCAATGGTTTTTATTCTAATGATCCAAATGAGTTACGGGGGCAGCTTATTTATCTTATGAAGAATCCAGGTGTGAACAGGAAGATGGGGGCTGAGGCACGCAAGACTGCGATTAACTTATTTAACCATGATCGTTATCTTGCCGACTGGTCTGTACTCTTTGGCGAAAGTGTTTGAGGCGTAATCAGGTGTCCTCCGGAATTGCTGCGAACAGAAAACGCATTCTCTTGTTATGTAGTGATGTTGTTGGTAAGCAGATGGCGGGTACGGCAATTCGCTCTGTAGAAATTGCCAAGACGTTATCATTTTTGCATGATGTTACCTTGTTGGCTGCTGATATCGGCGAGCACAATTTTCGCGGATTCAAGTTGAATGTTGGTGATAGCACCCTTGTAAAGCACTTGGCCTTTCAGTCCGACATAGTCATATTTCAGGGGGATTCTTTATCCAGATATCCATTTCTTAAGGATATCGAAGGTGTTCTGATTGCAGACTTATATTGCCCGATCCCGTTGGAATACCACATGTCTACTCAGACTACCGCCAATTCTACACGGCTAGATGAAGGGTGGCGTATTGCACGGATGATGCAGGAGCAGCTTATCTGGGCCGATCATTTTCTCTGTGCCAGTCAGCGACAAATGGATTTCTGGGCAGGGGCATTGACATTGGCCGGACGTATCAATCCTCTCTCAATGCCATCAGTGTCTGATTCAAATTTTCGACATTTTTTTAGTGTTGTTCCCTTTGGATTCCCCGATGAATTACCAAAAAATCGAGGCACACCAATTAGAGATAAGTTCAACATTCCGCGTGATGAGTTTCTCATGGTGTGGGGAGGGGGGATTTACGAGTGGTTTGACCCAGTTACCATCCTTAAAGCTGTAGCGCGTCTTGAAATCGAGGGGACACGTGTTCACTTGGTTTTTATGGGGATCAAGCACCCGAATCCAACTATTAATCCGCATGATCGTGTTGGATTAGCTGTTGAGTATTCTAGGCAGCTGGGGGTGATAGACCGCCTTGTCCACTTTAATTTTGGCTGGGTAGATTATGATGTTCGTCATGAGTATCTGATGGATGCTGATGTCGGTGTCAGTGCGCATTTGGACAATATGGAAACTCGTTTCTCGTTCAGAACCCGAATGCTCGATTACCTTTGGTGTGGATTGCCAATCTTGTCGACAAAGGGCGATGAGTTTGGTGATTTAATTTCGGCCAGGGGGCTGGGAGTGTCTGTAAATTATGAAGATGTCGACGATTGGTGTCTGGCTATTCGTCAGATGATGAAACCCGGTGATTTTTTTCGAGGGTGCAAGCGGGCGGTGAGTGAGGTTAGGGCAGAGTATACTTGGTCCAATGTAACGAAGCCTTTGCAGAAAGCCTGCGTTGAAATCTCACCATCAAAAGATCGGGCGTACATTCGATTACGTGCGAAGGAGATGGGTTACATAAATGACCGCTTTCGGGGTGTGATGGCTCGAGTAAGGTCCGTGTATCAGCGGTTTGGTTTTTGGGGACTGGCTCGTGCTATCTGGTGCAAGTTTTTAAAGACTCTTCGGTGAAATTTAGTATAAGAAGTTGGGTATCTCTCCAATTGTGGGGGTGCTACGCTAGAGAACTATTGGTTGGTTTGGTCGTCCATGTTTTTTATTTACATTATTCGGTTTTGAATGCCCCCGCATGTCGTTGCAGTGATTGTCAGTTATTGTCCTGAATTGGAGTCTCTGTTGGCTTCAGTTCGGGCGTTGCTTGTGCAAGTTGATCATATCGTCGTTGTTGATAATGCATCAATGACTCAAAAGCTACTAATGGAGCGGCTTTCATCTCTTACGCGGGTCTCTTGCGAAGCGCTTGACGAAAATTTTGGCTTAGGTGTGGCTTTGAATATGGGGATTCATCGTGCTCGTGGTCTCAATGCCTCGCATGTGCTTTTGATGGATCAGGACAGTGTACTGCAATCCTCCATGGTTCCACTTTTGCTTACACATTTTGATGTGTACTTTGGAGAGCATCCGGTGGCCGCGATCGGACCGCGTTTTATCGATGTCAACAGTGGTGCTGTATCACATCATGTCCACTTTGATACTCTGCGTGTTGGTCGCATTCCTTGTTCTGAGAATGCCCCCTATGTTCTCGCAGACTTCTTGATCACATCGGGTTCATTGATTCCGATTCATGTCCTTGATGATATCGGTCCTATGGATGAGTCCCTCTTTATCGACCACGTCGATACAGAATGGTGTTTGCGTGCGAAGTCGAAAGGGTATGAACTTCTTGGTGATTGTGAGGCATTGATGGAGCACGATCTTGGGGAGTACAGGCAGCGCTTCTGGTTTCTGCGTTGGCGCGAGGTTCCAGTCCATAAAGCCTTTCGCTACTACTATATTTTTCGCAATAGTGTTCTGCTTTACCGGCGTAAATATATTCCTTGGTTATGGATTAGAATTGATCTGATTCGGCTTATACAAATTTTTTGTTTCACTCTTCTTTTTGGCCCTGACCGTATGGGCAAGATAGCCATGATGTTCAGAGGTGTTCGAGATGCCTTTCTTGGGAAAACAGGTAAGTTAGGCTCGAAAGGTTAACTAGGTATTATCCGTTGTCAGACTTGAGCATCCTGATTGTCGTCCCTGTCTATAAGCCAAATGCTGGAGAGTGGAAGGTATGGGTTGATGCTGTTTGTGAGCAGTCTGTAACGGCTTCAGTCTTGGTGATCGACTCCGGCTCGCCTGCGGATGTTTTGAAAATCGCTCAAGAGGCAGGATTTTCAATTCATGAAATTTCTGTGGCTAATTTCAATCATGGCGGGACCAGGCAATTTGCCGTTGATTCCAATCCTGATTTCGGCGTCATTGTTTTTCTTACGCAAGATGCGATTCTTGTCACACCCGATTCTATATCTAACTTGCTTGAAGTCTTTGCATCTGATGATGTTGGCGCTGCTTACGGTCGTCAGCTTCCCCGCCCGACAGCCGGGCTGATCGAGGCACATGCCCGACTTTTCAATTACCCCGCATCCAGTCATGTTTGTGATTTTGGTGACGCCGCCAGTATGGGCATCAAGGCGGCTTTCATGTCCAATTCATTCGCGGCTTATCGTACTGAGGTCTTGGCTGATGTCGGTGGCTTTCCTTCGGATGTCATTCTTGGAGAGGATACGATTGTCGCAGCCAAGATGCTGTTGGCAGGTTGGAAAGTCGCTTATCAAGCAGAGGCTCAGGTATACCACTCGCATGATTACAGCCATCTTCAGGAGCTCCGGCGCTACTTTGACATTGGTGTGATGCACGCTCGTGAATCCTGGATGTTGGATGCCTTCGGTGCGCCTGAAGGAGAGGGGGGGCGCTTCGTTTATTCCGAGCTTCGATACTTACTCAAAAATAATCCCTGGTTGGTGCCTTCGGCCGTTTTACGAACGATGCTAAAGTATCTCGGCTATCGTTTGGGGAGGAAGGAGACCTATTTTCCTTTATGGGTGAAACGCATGCTGAGTATGCATACAGGTTATTGGAAGTAAGACTCAACACTGTTGACGACTTTCCCTGCATAGGCAGCTTGGGGGGCGGATTATTCCTGATCTTCGGTTGCCTGAATCGTAAGCGTTTCAGTTCGACATGCTTTACTTTGGCTTCTCGAGAAATATGTCACATCCTTCTTTACGATCAGCATGGGCTTTGATCCCATTCATTACGCGCATTTTGGATGTGTTGGTTGTTGGGGCGGGGGGCTTCCTGGCCTTCTGGATTCGCTTTGGTAGCGAAGAGCCCCAGATTGCTGACGCCTACAGTGCCTTGATGGTCATTGGTGGCCTGCTTGCTGCTTTGGTTTTCCCGTTTCTGGGCGTATATGACTCATGGCGAGCGCGTGCTTTGGCTTCTCCTGCCTTGCGGGTGATGGGGGCATGGTCGCTAGTTTTGATGCTGTTACTGATTGTTTTAGTCCTGGTTAAGGAAGCAGAAACCTTCTCTCGGCTCTGGTTAGCGCAGTGGTGGTTGGTGACCGGTTTCGCATTAGCCGCCGAACGTGTGGTGGTTTATTACATTTTACGCGGCTTGCGCCAACGCGGCTTGAATCACCGCAAGACCGTGATCGTGGGATCTGGAGCGCAGGCATCGAATTTGATTCAACGCACCGAGACGCAGGGATGGGCTGGATTTGATGTTGTGCGTGTTTTTGCTGATGGTGCCGATGTCGGCGAGCTCGCCGGGCATGGGATTTATCCTCTGAATGAGTTGTTCGATTATGTGTCCTCGCATCCGATCGATGAAGTATGGATTGCGATGCCATTAGATCAAAGCCAGCAGTTAAAGCAGGTTTTGGAGAATCTGCGATTCTCGACGGCAAATGTGCGTTTCGTACCGGATTTGTTCGGCCTATTTCTGATTAATCACGGGGTGTCCGAAATTATGGATATGCCGATGATTGATCTTTCGGCCTCGCCGATGACAGGCATGAACCGGATTGTGAAAGGGCTTGAGGATCGGGTTCTGGCTTTTTTGATTCTTTTGCTGATTAGCCCCGTGCTTGTCGTGATTGCACTAGGAGTCAAGGTCAGTTCCAAGGGGCCGGTGTTATATAAACAACGACGCCATGGATGGGACGGTAAACCATTTAATATCTATAAATTCAGAAGTATGAAAGAGGAGCCGGATGCAACGGGAGAAGTCCCACAAGCCATAAAGGGCGACAGTCGGGTAACCCGCTTCGGCGCTTTTTTGCGCAGAACGAGTCTGGACGAGTTGCCGCAATTCATTAATGTGCTGCAAGGCCGCATGTCGATTGTAGGGCCGCGCCCCCATGCGGTTGAGCATAATGAATTATATAAGTCACAGATTGATGGCTACATGCTCCGGCATAAGGTTAAGCCAGGGATCACGGGTTGGGCGCAAATCAATGGCTGGCGAGGCGAAACAGAGACATTGGATAAAATGCAAAAACGCATTGAATATGATCTATATTACATTGAGCACTGGTCGCTTGCATTTGATCTGAAAATCATTTTCTTAACGCTATTTCGCGGTTTTGTTCATAAAAATGCTTATTGATTCTGTATGAGGTACCTTGATGCGCAGGTTTCCGCCAACGCCATTCGCTCTGTGGTTCCCACATCAATCCATCGTCCTGGGTACAGCATGCCCGTCCCGCGTCCTCCGGAAATCCAGTCCTTGAGGAGTGACCCGAGTGCATTTCTACCCGGTGGGAGTCCGGCGAACAGCGCTTTCCGGTAAAGGCCGATGCCCGCGTAAGTTCCGCATTGCGTCGGTGTTACTTCCTTGTCTTGGCGGGGTATGAGTTTGCCCGATTCAAGCGCGAAATCCCCCTGCGGGTGATGCGCGGGATTGGGCACCAGCACCAGATGAAAGTCGGTATCGGGCGGTAGATGGGTGTTGAGTAAATCGCCGAGTGGGTAGTCGGTAAAAATATCGCCATTGACGAGCAGGAAGGGGTCGCTGAGCAGATCGAGCGCGTGCCGGATGCCGCCGGCGGTTTCAAGGTTTTCGGGCAGTTGATTTTCCCAGGAGTAGTGCAGGCGCACACCCCAGCGTTCCCCATTGCCCAGCGCGGCGGGAATCTGATCGGCCAGATGGTTCAGGTTGATGACGATGTCGCGCCCCCCCGCTTCGGCCAGCCGTTCGATGTGGTATTCGATCAGGGGTTTGCCCGCGACCGGAAGCAGGGGTTTGGGGGTGTGGTCGGTCAGCGGCCGCAGCCGCTCGCCGCGCCCGGCGGCTAGAATCATCGCGCGGATCGTCATTTGGGGTGCTTGGTCGGCGGCTGGTCGACGGTTTTATTGGCGCGCTCAATCACCCGTTCGATCATTTTCTGGCTGGGTGTATCGAGCGAGCCGTTCCCCATGAGCGGGGCGATCAATGCGTTGATTTTTTCCGGCGCAAGCTGGCTGTCGATGGCTTTGATGTCTTCCAGCGTGAGCTGCCCGGTGTCCGCCTTGAGTTGCAGCGAGGTCGTCAGGTAGTCGTAACGGGCATTGAGAAAGTTCGCCATGGCACTGAACACTTGAATTTGCGCATTCAGCACATCGACGATGGTGCGGGTGCCGACCTGGTATCCGGCTTCGGTCGCGGCCAGGCTGGTACGGGCGGATTCGACCGACTGTTCGTAGGCGGTGATTTCACTGATGCGAGTGAGGACGCCGCGGAAGTCATTGGCCGTATTTTGCTCGACCGTGCGGCGCAGTTGATCGACATCGAACTGGCTTTGTTGATAGCCGAACGCCGCTTGGCGGGATTGTGCGTTGATCCGCCCGCCGGTGTAGAGCGGCACGGAGACTTGCAGCCCAATGCTGGCGGCCAGATTGCTGTTGACGGTGCCCGTGACGGTGTTGGGCGCGCTGTTGTAGCCATATTGCCCGGTCAGGTTGACGGTGGGCGCGGCGGCGGCGCGGTTCAGATCCACTTGCTGGGCTTTGATTTGGCTGCCGATTTGTGCGCTTTGCAGATCGAGATTTTGCTTCACTGCCAGGGCTTGCCAGGATTCGAGCTGATCTGGCACGGGGCGCGGGGTGTTCAAATTGGTTTGCGTATCGTCGAGCGGCGGCGCGGGTTGGCCGATCAGGGTGCTCAAGGCCGTTTGGGCATTTTCCAGTCCGTTGCGGGCGCTGATGATGTCGGCATTGGCCTTGTCGTAATTCGCCTGAGCGTTGGCGACATCGGTGACGGCGACCAGGCCGACTTCATAACGCTTTTGGGCTTGGGCGAGTTGGTTTTTGAATGCCGTCTGGCTGGCGATGGCCAGTTGCAGCGCGGCGTTGGCTTTGAGCACGGCAAAATACGCTTGGGCGGTACGCAGCAGCAGGTTCTGTTCCGCCGCCGCGTAGGTCAGTTCGGCCTGTTTGATCTGCAGATCGGCGATGCCAAGATTGATGTTGTCGATGCGGTTGTAGACCACCTGATTCAGGCTGATGCCGAGGTTCTTGCCGCTGCCTTGAATGGGATTGGGCGCGGTGGGTGAGCCGCCGCTGCGCACATCGGTGCGGCTATAACTCACGCCTGCGGCTGCGCCGATCTGTGGCAGCAAGTTGGCTTGCGCGATGGGGCGGTTTTCTTCGACAGCGAGCCGTTGTTGTTCGGCGGCTTTGAGGCTGGCGTCGTTCTGTTGCGCGAGGGTTACGATATCGAGCAGATTCGCGGCTTCAGCACGGTGGCTGAGTAGGCCGAGGCTCAGCATCAGGCCAATCAACGGACGGGCGTATCGGGATTCTGTGCGCATAGCTTCCTCGGGCGAATCATTAGCTGACTAATGATAGGGCGAACGGGTGAAAAAAACACCCTGTGCACCGCAGATTGAACCAGTGCTTCCTGAGTTGACCCGGCCGATTCTACTGCGGCATTTCCCAATCAATTGAATTGAAACGAAGGCCGGGGCGCGGCACCCTGCAAATAGCGGGTGTGGGTTTCGAACAGGGTTTCGTGCTTGAACTCGACTTCACTGAGCCGGGTGACGCGCACCGCCGACATGATCGGTTCATGGCCGACGATGGCCACCAGTCGCCCGCCGATCGTGAGCTGTTGGCGGAAGGCATCGGGCAGTTCGGCCACTGCGCCGGTGAGCAGGATGACATCGAAGCGTTCGTTCGGTGCCCAGCCGCGGGCGGCATCGCCTGTTTCCAGCAGAACATTCGTGATGCCGAGTTCCGCCAGGCGCTCACTGGCGCGGGCGGTGAATTCTGGGTGAATTTCGACACTGACGACGCTGCGTGCCAGATGGGCGAGGCAGGCCGTGAAAAAACCACTGCCGGTTCCGATTTCCAGTACGCGCTCCTGCGGCTGCGGATTGGCGGCCTGCAATAGGCGGCCTTCAACGACCGGCGGTAGCATCGTTTCGCCCTGACCAATGGGCAAGGCGAGATCGGAGAAGGCCAGATTGCGCTGTTCGGGCGCGACGAATTGCTCGCGCGGAATGTGCGCCAGCGCGGCGAGTACCCGTTTGTCCAGCACATCCCAGGGGCGGATTTGTTGCTCGATCATGTTGAAGCGGGCGAGCTCGGTGTCGAAAGCCATCATTCGGGGAAATTCCAGCATCGGTTGCAAAAAACCTCCGCAATATACCCAAAGCGGGCGGCGCTGACTACGCTCCGATAACGCGGTGCCCTGAGAAAGACGCTGCGGGAAACGCCGGATGGGGCGCGGGTGGTTGGGGGAATCCGGGGCTATGTTTGGACTTTTCCATAGACTTTTTTGGGTCGCTGCGCTAGTTTGCCGGTATGACTGGGGGTGCCCGGCCCATCTGGCCGTCGGCTGAGAGAGTCCCTTAGTACCTGATCCGGTTCGTACCGGCGGAGGGAAGTCAAGCGCCGGCAGGCGTGGCATCCATCGGTCGAACCCTTCGTTACTTGTTGATCGAGGTGATTCCTGATGAGTGCTGTCCCCCAAGATTTTCTGGCGAAAACCGCCCAGCTTTCTGCTTCTGTCACGGCGCCGTTCCCGGCCAGCCAGAAGATTTTTGTGACGGGTTCGCGGGCGGACATTCGGGTGCCGATGCGTGAAGTCAGCCAGACGCCGACGCGAACTGATCGCGGCATCGAGCAAAACCCGCCAATTCCGGTGTATGACACCTCGGGCGCGTACACGGATCCCTCCGCCCACATTGATTTGTTGCGTGGCTTGTCCCCGCTCCGCGCGGGCTGGATTGCCGAGCGGCAGGATACTGAATCGCTGACCGGCCCCAGTTCGGCCTATGGCCAGGCGCGGTTGCAGGATCCGAAAACCGCCGGGTTGCGGTTTGCGCATGTGCGTCCGCCAATCAAGGCCAAGGCTGGCCGCAATGTGACGCAGATGCACTATGCGCGGCAGGGCATCATCACGCCGGAAATGGAGTTCGTCGCGATTCGGGAAAACAACCGATTGAACGAGTTGCGTGCGGATCCGCGCTATAAAGCCTTGCTGCGCCAGCATCAGGGGCATTCCTTCGGCGCGGCGATTCCTGACGAGATCACGCCGGAATTCGTGCGGGACGAAATCGCGCGCGGTCGGGCCATCATTCCGGCCAATATCAATCACCCGGAGCTCGAGCCGATGATCATCGGCCGGAATTTCCGCACCAAGATCAACGGCAATCTGGGCAATTCCGCCACGACATCGGGCATCGCGGAGGAAGTGGAAAAGATGGTCTGGGGGATTCGCTGGGGTGCGGACACCATCATGGATCTTTCTACCGGCAAGCACATCCACGAAACCCGCGAATGGATTCTGCGCAATGCGCCGGTGCCGATCGGTACCGTGCCGATTTATCAAGCGCTGGAAAAGGTAAACGGCAAGGCCGAGGAACTGACCTGGGAGATTTTCCGCGACACGCTGATCGAGCAGGCGGAGCAGGGCGTGGATTACTTCACCATTCATGCCGGTGTACTGCTGCGCTATGTGCCGCTGACGGCGGATCGGGTAACCGGCATCGTGTCGCGCGGCGGCTCGATCATGGCGAAATGGTGTCTTGCGCACCATCAGGAAAACTTCCTCTACACGCACTTTGAAGAGATCTGCGAGATCATGAAAGCCTACGATGTGAGCTTCTCACTCGGCGATGGCCTGCGCCCCGGTTGTCTTGCGGATGCGAACGATGCGGCGCAGTTCGGCGAGCTGCAAACGCTGGGTGAACTGACGCAGATTGCCTGGCGGCATGATGTGCAGGTGATGATCGAAGGCCCCGGTCATGTGCCTTTGCAGATGATCAAGGAGAACATGGACAAGGAACTGGTAGATTGCTTTGAGGCACCGTTCTACACCCTGGGGCCGTTGGTGACCGATATTGCGCCAGCCTACGATCACATCACCAGTGCCATCGGCGCGGCGAATATCGGCTGGTATGGCACGGCGATGCTCTGCTATGTCACGCCGAAGGAACATCTCGGCCTGCCGGATAAAAACGATGTGCGTGATGGCGTGATTGCCTACAAGATCGCGGCGCATGCCTCTGATCTGGCCAAGGGCTTCCCCGGCGCGCAGTTGCGCGACAATGCGCTGTCCAAGGCGCGTTTCGAATTCCGCTGGGCGGACCAGTTCAATCTCGGCCTTGATCCCGAGCGCGCCCGCGAATTCCATGATGAAACCCTGCCCGCCGAAGCGCACAAAGTGGCGCATTTCTGCTCGATGTGCGGCCCGCATTTCTGCTCCATGAAAATCACGCAGGATGTGCGCGACTATGCGGAAACCCTGGGGCTGGATGAAATCGCCGCCATCAAACAGGGGATGGCGGAAAAATCCGTCGAATTCGTGAAAAAAGGCGCGCAAGTGTATGGCCGGGTGTAATGCCTAAAGGAGGCGCAATGATTCAGGTTGGCGACAAACTACCCGGCGTCACGCTCCACGAGCGCGGCGAACAGGGGCTGGATGGCTACACGGTGGCTGAATTGACTGCCGGGAAAACTGTGGTGTTTTTTGCGGTGCCGGGCGCGTTCACACCGACCTGCTCCGAAAAACATGTGCCGGGTTTTATCGCCCAAGCGGCGGCGTTGCGGGCAGCCGGTGTCGCGCAGGTGTACTGCGTGGCAGTGAATGACCCATTCATCATGCGCTTGTGGGCGGCCAGTTTCGGCGATGCGGCGCAATCGATCCGATTTTTATCGGATGGCAATGCTGCCTTCACCGAGGCGCTGGGGATGGGGCGGGATATGAGTAATGCCGCCATGGGGCTGCGCTCCAAACGGTATGCCCTGATTGCAGAGGATGGCGTGGTGCGCTGGCTCGGCGTGGATGAGTCTGGCCTGCAAAACGCGTCGGCCGAATCGGTATTGGCTGCGTTGCGCGGCTGAGGGTGCACGGGGCGTTCTGCCCGGACTACCGGGGTTTGAGTTGGCGCCCCGGTTTGCGCGCGAGCCAAGCCAGGGTGCTTTGTAGCATCTCGCCCACCGGCTGCGGCCACTGGCGCGCGCGTTCGATGGCCGCATCAATATCGGCCGCGCGCCACGGGTTTTTGCGAAAACACAGAACGGTGTTATAGCGATCCGGAACCGGAAAACTCAGCGGGTTCGGGTCGAACCAGCGCGCGATCGTCTGATTGAGCGTGACCAGCGGGTTGAGTGCATTGCGCCAGACATTCACGCACAGAATCCCCTCGTCGCCCAGCTGTTCGGCAATCGTGTTCAGGCTGGCGGCGGGAACCGGCACCATGCCCTGTTCGTCGAACACATCCAGCAGGGTGATGTCGCAGGGGGGCAGCCGGGCGAGGATCGTGCTGTCGGCAATATCGCCAAAATGCAGGGCAAGCCGTGGGTGATCGAGCGTCAGGCCGAAATAATCCCGGGCGATCGGCGCCAGGGTGGGGCGAAGATCGAACGCGGTGACCGTTAATCCGGTATATTCCAGCAGATAGCGCGCGACGGCGCCGCCCCCCAGGCCGTAGAGCATGGCATGGCTGGGCGCCGGGTGGAGTGCCAGCGCGGTGAGCAGGGCGCGGTAATAGCCAAAGGCCAGTTCGCTGGGGCGGTCGGGGTACCAGCCGGATTGGGCGGTATCGTTGCCAAAGTACAGCGTGGTTTCGCCGGTTTCGTCGCTGCGAACCTCGATCAGCCCCCAGGCATCGCGTTGGGCAAAGCGGAGCATACCGTGCATCAGGGATCGATCCTGTTGGTTTAAAGTCATATCGTAGCGAGAAGAAACGATCATGGGGGTAAAGCAGATGAAATGCCGGGGTCTGTTGGCAGTCGGGTTATGGGTGATGGCGTTGCCAGCGATGGCGTTTTCGGTCGGCGATCGGGTGTTCATTCCGATGTATTCCGAGAATTTACTCAGCGATGGCTATGCCGATGGCCTGATCACGCAGATCAACCCCGATGGCACAGTCAATATCCGGCTTTCCGATGTGGTCAATGGTCAGGATAAGACGCTGGCGGGGACCTGTAGTCCGCGTCCTGGCCTCGACATCATGCAACCAGCGGATCTGGCCAAGCGGCGTGAAACGATCGAAGAAGTGCCTACCAGCAAAATACTGCCCTGGAACAAGGGGCAGTTTCAGTATGTAGAACGGGAAAACCTATCGACCACGATTCAGCGCTGGCTGGCTGGAGGCATGGCGATTACGCCGGATGTGCTCAAGGGCGCCGAGCGCCAGTCGCGGGAACTGAATCTACCGCGCATTGGTTTGCTGGTGCGGATGGCTCAATTGCAAGTGGATTCCACCGGCGGCAATGGTTTCCCGGTGCCGCCGCGTATGGCGCTGAAAGGGTCGGCGGCGATGCTCGGTCAGGTCGCGGCTCTGGTTCAGCCGCATCCGCAGGCCGTGCAGGATGCCGCCGCGATTCTGGCGAAGACCGCGCCGGCGCATAGCCGCGATCTGCTGGTGGAGGGCATCGTGCATCTGGCCAAGCTCACCGAGCATCAGTTGCAGAAGCTGGCCGAAGACAACCCGGATCCGCGCAAAGTCGATGGCTTTCCGCCGGAAGCTCTGGTGGCGATCTATACCGGCTGGTATCAACTGATGACGGCCAACGACACGATCCCGTATGAAAATGCCCGGGTCGCCTTCTTCGAAGCGCAGGTCAGTAAAACGATTGCCGAGGGGAAATGGCCGTCGTTCTAGCGTGCAAAGGGTTCACGGCCTATCCGTCGATCGAGCGCGGCGACGCTCCTGGATCGCTTGCCGGTACACCACCCGCGCGGCATCCAGATTCAATAGGAAGATGCCGAGGCCGACGATGAGATCCGGCAGCGCGGATGTCCAGACGAGCGTCACGCCCGCCGCGAGGATAATCGCGAGATTGGCCAGCACATCATTGCGGGCGGACAGAAAGGCCGCCTGAACCAGGCTGCCGTGATGCCGCCGATACCGCAGCAAAATCCAGGCGCAACTGAAATTCACCATCAGCGCGCCCAGCCCAGTCAGGCTTAAATCCAGTGCATCTGGCGGCAGCGGTTGGAGAACTTTATGAACAGCCGTCCACAGCGTCGCCAAACCGGGGATCAGGATGATCCCCGCAAGCAGCATGCCCAGCCGCGCGCGGGCGACCGCGCTCAGCCCGAGGCCGATGAGAATGAGTCCATTGACTGCGGCATCCTCAAGAAAATCAATCGAATCGGCAAACAGCGAGACCGAGCCGATGGATTGGGCGACCGTCCATTCGACCCAGAAATAGCCGAAATTCAGCAGGGCGACCCAGAGAACGGCGCGCCGAAATGCGGGCGGCGCGGAGGGAGTGGGGTTCATGAGGCGTGTTGCTGACGGGCTTCTTCGAACTGTGCTTGTTGACTGGCGCTGGCTTCGCGTTGATACCGCTGTTTCCATTCCTCATAGGGCATGCCGTAGATGGCGAGCCGCGCATCCGCGTCGCTGAGCGGGGTGCCCTGGGCTTCGGCGGCTTCACGATACCAGCGCGACAGGCAATTCCGGCAGAATCCGGCGAGATTCATCAGGTCGATATTCTGCACATCGGTGCGTTGCTGCAGATGCGCGACCAATCGCCGAAAGGCGGCGGCTTCCAGGGCTTCCGTGTTGGGGGTGTTCTCGTTGGCTGTATTCATGTCGGTGTCCGGGTGTTCAGGGTAATGGCGTGCAGGGCGCCGCTGGCGAGCCAGTCGGCCAGGAGCTTGTTGATCATTTGATGTTGCGCGAGCCGGGTTTTGCCGGCGAATGCTGCACTGGTGACCGTGATTTTGAACTGGCAGCCCTCACCCTCAGGGATGACTTGGGCATCGGGCAGTGACGCGGTGATGCGGTCGATGATGTCTTGTGCGTTCATCTGAATGCCTTGCGATTGGGACGATGGTTATGTGGATGTCGAAAATTGTAGCGCCGGATCGAGTACTTCGGCACGCCAACCCTGCGTCAGACGGTTGGCCTGCTCGGGATGGCGTAGCCACCGCAGCAGATCGTCGGTGGTGGCGAGTAGGGCCGGGCTGAGTTGGAGTTGGGTGGCGACGGCTTGGATGCGGCTTTGCCAGCGTTGAAGTAGGGACTGCTCGGCCGGGCTGAGTCGCGTGATCGGGTTGCGCGGCCAGGATTCCGGCGGACTTTGCCGGGCTCGGCGCATCGCTTCCAGCAGCGCTTGAATACTGGGTTCAGAGGGTCGGGCAACGCCCCGTCGTCCGGCGATGATGTCGTCGGGGCTGGGCTTGGGCGTGGTGGCCAGTTTTAGCGCAGTCTCGTCCGCGAGCACCCAGCGGCGTGGCAGGTTGCGGTCGATGGCCTGTTGTTCGCGCCAGGTGGTGATGGCCTCCAATACTGCGCGCTCAGCGGGTTTCAGGGTTTGCTGGCCGCTGACTTTACGCCACAGCCCCGTCGTTTGTGGGGCAAAACGACGGGCATCACTCAATGCCGCACATTCTTCTTCGAACCAGCGCCGGCGGTTCATCGATTCGAGCGCCTCAAGCAGCCCCGGATAGAGCGCCTGCAGATACCGGACATCATCGGCGGCATAGCGCCGTTGCGCCTCGCTCAAGGGGCGCTGAGTCCAATCGGTGCGGCTTTGCGATTTGTCGAGGGTCAGATGAAGGCGCGCGGCGACGAGTTGGGCGTAGCCGATTTGATCGCCCAGGCCAAGAAATGCCGCCGCGATCTGGGTATCGCGCAGCACGCGGGGCAGGCTACCGGAGGCTTGTGCGATCAGCTCCAGATCTTGCTGGGCGGCATGCAGCACCACGGGCGTGGTGGTGTGGTTGAGTCTGTGCCACAGGGGGGTGAGATCCGTCGCCAAGGCATCCACCAGCCATAAGCCGTTCGGGGTGGCCAATTGAACGAGGCAGAGCTCCGGAACATAGGTATCTTCGCGCCGGAATTCGGTATCCAGTGCAATGAAGGGTGCCGCGTCGCACTCGGCCAGAACGGGGCTGAGTGCCTCGGGGGTCTGGATCGGATGGGGCGCGATCATTGTCCGTGCGGTCAAGTACGCACGGCGCTCAAGGCAGCACTTTGATCGATTCGATGATCACGGCTTTTTGGGGCACATCCTGCGGGAAAGGGCCGCCTGCCCCCGTGGGCGTGTTGACGATGGCATCGACGACGCTCATCCCCTTCGTGACATGACCAAACACGGCATAGCCCGCACCTTGCGGGGTCGGGGCACTGCGGTCGAGAAACTTGTTGTCGGCCACATTGATGAAAAACTGGCTGGTGGCCGAATCGGGCTGGCTGGTGCGCGCCATGGCGATGGTGCCGCGCAGGTTGGACAAGCCATTGCCCGCTTCGTTGACGATCGGTGCCTGCGTCGGTTTCTGCACGAAGCCGGTCGTAAAGCCCCCGCCCTGAATCATGAAGCCGGGGATTACGCGGTGAAAGATCGTGCCGTCATAAAACCCGCTTTTAACATAGTGCAGAAAATTGGCGACGGTTTTCGGTGCCTTGGCCGGATCGAGCGCCACCGTGATGGCGCCGAGATTCGTGGTGATCTCGACCGAAACCGGCTTGGGAGGCGCATCCGCCGCCTGAGCAAACAGCGGCAGAGCGAGTAGCGCCGCAAAAAACACGCGCCGACTGCGGTGGAAGTTACTCATCGCGCTGCACCCGCTCCAGCCGCTCGTGACGCTCTTGCGCCTCGATGGTCAGCGTGGCGATCGGACGAGCCTCCAGCCGTCGAATACCGATTTCGTCGCCGGTTTCTTCACAGTAGCCATAGTTGCCTTCGGCAATTTGCTTCAGGGTTTTGTCGATTTTGTTGATCAGCTTGCGGTACCGGTCACGGGTGCGCAGTTCCAGTGCGGCATCGGATTCGAGCGAAGCACGGTCATTGATGTCCGGCTCCTGCCAGTTTTCTTCACGCAGATGGTTGACCGTGGTTTCTGACTCCTGCACCAGTTCTTCCCGCCAGGCCAACAGCTTCTGGCGGAAATATTCGAGTTGCAGAGGATTCATGTATTCCTCGTCTTCGGAGGGTTTGTATCCGGGGGGGAGTGTGACAGCCATGTGCATTAAACCTCTGCCGGCCGGTGCCGGTGTCTTGAGTGGGGCGCTGAAAACGAAGGAAAAAGCATTCCAGCATTTTTCGTTTCGCGTGGAGTGGCAAGGAATCGAGAGAGACCCTCACCCGCGCGAGCAGCGCAGGAGTATAGGGTTCTGCTCGTCACGGCGCAATCATCGCGAGGTGCGCGGAACCGCGTCGGTGTGGATGCTGTGCCCGCTGGAAAACAGCCAAGTTCGGGTAATCACGATCTGGTCGTATTGGGCGGCCAAGGCCGGCGGGAATTTGGGGTAGGGGGAAGCGAGTTGCACCAGCCGTCGGGCGGCGTAGTCAAGCGCCTGATTACCGGAAGACTGCTGAATGGCGATATCCAGAATATGGCCATCCCGATTGATGGTGACGGCGAGAATGAGTTGGCCGGAGAGGTTGCGATTCAGGAGTTCGGCGGGGTAGTGGCTGTTGCCGAATTGCTCGACTTGCCGTTTCCAAGCGGCGAGATAGGCACCGGCCGGGCCGTTGAGGGTTTGGCTGGTCATATATCCGGTGCGCAGGGATTGGCTGACCGCCTGATTGAGTTGGGTGAAGGTGTCCGGCGCGGGCACGGTGCTGGGTGCGGCGCTTTGGCCTTGGCTCCCCGCATTTTCGATACCTGCACCGGGTCTGATTTGCTGAACGGTTGGGGTATCAGTGCCCGTCTGGCTCGCCTCCGTTTGCTGTTGGATGTGGGTATCCAGCACCCGTCCGGGGTTTGGAGTGGCATCGTGGGTGCGCGCGGCGAGCGGGGCGTCCAAGGTCAATTCTATCGGTGGCGGCAGCGGCGGCGGCGGTGCCGGTTGGATAAACACCACGGCTAGGATGAGTCCGTGGATGCCCATCGCCACGAGGAGCGCAATCAGCAGTCGCCGGTCGCTGTTGCGTTGGTTCTGATCAAGTACCCAATGATCCATGCTGCAGACTTCCGTGTATTGGACAAGAAAACCCGGATCAAACCCGCGTTTCCATTGGGGCGAAGGATGACCCGAGGCGGCCAGGGGCGATCATCAGGATTCGCGATGCCACAAAACGGCACGCCCGGCGCTTGCCCGGTTTTGCTCAGGAAGCATCGCGGGGAATGAGATGCGTGGCGTTCCAGTCGACCGTTTGGGACAGTGGTTGAATCTGCGCACGCATCCCCTCATCCAGCCAGAGAGCGCCATTGTCCTGCATGTAGAGCACGCCGCTCAAGTTCAATCGCTGCGCCATTCTGGCGACTTGTTCGGGTTCAAGCAACATCGCGCCTTTGGTTGCGCCGTCGCAAATCGGGTAATGGTGTCCCCAGATGGTGCTGCCCGCCACGCGCCGCACTGGACGGGCGGTGTGTGGGTTGATGATGTGAGAATACGCTTCCCCTTGATAGATGAAGCGATGCTCGTAATTGCCCGAGCTGTTCAGGGATTGGTGACCGTTCGGTTGCGTGTGGCCGGATAGATCAATACTGCACAACACACCGCGCCCGATGGGGTTTTCGATTGCCAGGTGCCAGGGTTTGTCGCCGGCCTGACCGATCATGAACAAATCGCCGCCGGTGTCGAACAGGCAGTTTTTGATGCCGAGTTGCTCAATCCGTCGCATGACCAGATGCGCCGCATAGCCTTCGGCGCAGCCATTGAAATCGAACTGCACCCGCCGATTGGTGGTGTGCACTTCCTGGCCGGTGACGGTGACATCCCGCATGGTCGGGCGGTTGGCCAGCCAGGCGTCAAGAAACGCTTCACTGGGCAGGGGATGCGGGGTGGTGACATGGCTGTCGTGAAAGCCCCAGGCCGCAATCAGCGCGCCGATGGTCGGATCGAAGGCGCCATCGGTGGCATCGAACAGCGTTCGGGAAATCTCGATCAGGTCGAGAATTTCCGGGGTGGCGGTGGCGGCTCCGTGGGCGGCCAGTTCGGCATTGAAGTGGGTGAGGTCACTCGGTTTCCAGGGATGGATCCGGCGGTAGAGCGGCTCGACGATGCCCGCGGCCGCATTGACGGCGGCGGTGATTTTGTCGGCCGGTTCATTGGCAAAGCGCAGGGTCATCGGCATGTTGAAGACCATGAAGCCTTCTTCCACTAACGCGGGGTGGCGGCTGCATCCCTCCAGCGCTAACGGTGCGGCCAGCGTGCCCGCCAGCGTACCCAGAAAGCGGCGGCGGTTCACGGCCTGCCTCTGCGGGTCGCGGCCAGAAAATCCAGAAACTGCCCGGCCGGATCGTTATGGCAAACGGCATCGATTTCGCGCGCGCAGGTGGGGCTGGTGACATTGATTTCCGTGAGGTGTTCCCCAATCACATCGAGCCCGACAAACCAGAACCCGCGTGCCGCCAGCGTGGAGCCGACGACGGCGGCAATTTCACGATCCCGCGGACGCAGGGGCACGACGGTGCCCCGTCCACCGGCGGCCAGATTGGCGCGAAAATCCGTATCCTGCGGCGTGCGCAGCAAGGCATGATCGACCGGTTCGCCGTTGATCAGCAGAATGCGGCGATCGCCTTCCCGCACCGCAGGCAGGAAAGCCTGCGCCATGATCAAGCCCTGGTGGGTCATCGTTTCGATGATGACTTCGGTATTCAGATCCCCCGCCTTGATCTGGAAGACCGAGCTGCCGCCCATGGCGTCCAGCGGTTTGAGCACGATGTGCCCCTGTTCGGCCAGAAATTGGCGGATTTGTCCGGCATCCCGCGTGACGAGAGTGGGCGGGCAGAGGTTCGGGAATTCCTGCGCCAGCAACTTTTCATTGGCGGCGCGCAGGGCATTGGGGCGGTTGGCGACCAGAACCCCCGTCTGCTCCGCCAACGCCAACAGGGCGGTGACGCTGTGATAGTTCACATCGACGGGCGGATCCTGGCGCTGGATCAGGATATCGAAGGTGGCAAGATCGAGCGATTCAGCCGCCTCCAGCGCGAACCACTGTTCGCGCCGGTCGAAAACGCGGATCCGGTGCGCTCGGGATTTCGCGCGCCCCCGCTCGGCGTAGAGCCAGTCGGGTTCGAGGTAGTACACCGACCAGCCGCGTGCCTGGGCGGCGAGCAGCAGGGCAAAGGAAGTGTCTTTGTACGGCTTGATCTGGCTGATCGGATCCATCACCACGCCAAGCTTGAGCGGGGTGGTCATGGCGTCGGCACCGAAGCATTGGCGGCCTGCTGATGTTCGTGCGCCGCCGCGAGCAGCGCCAGCCGCGCGACCACGCCATAGACATACAGCCGGTTGCGTTCGCTGTCGAGCGCGTCGTCGGGGGAGGGCAGGCTACAGGACTCGTTGAATGGCAGTGGAACGAACGCGGCGCCCGGCGAGTTGAGATTTTCGTTGATGTCTTTTTCGGTATGAACGCGATAAAAGCCGCCCACGACGAAGTGATCCACCATGTAAATCACCGGCTCGGCCACGAAGCGTTCGCCTTCCGGCGTAATGGCGACTTTCTCGAAACTGTGAATGCCTTCCTGAATCAGCACCCGCTTGATGTCCAGCCCCTCTTTACTGGCGCTCATCTTGGTGCGCTGCTTGCGATTGAGCCCGCGCACCTCGTCGGCGGATTGCACGGTCATCACGCCCATGCCATAGGTGCCGGCATCGGCTTTGATCACCACGAAGGGTCGCTCGGTCACCCCGTGCGCATCGTACTTTTGCTGAATTTCTGCCAGTAGCGCCTCGACTTGTTCGGCCAGGCAGTCTTCGCCGGTGCGTTTGAGAAAGTCGATCTGGCCGCAATCGCGCATCAGGGGGGTGAGATGCCAGGGATCCAGCCCAATCAGCGCGCAAAGCTCTTGTGTCAGGGTTTGGTAGATCGAAAAGTGCTCGTATTTGGAGCGCCGCCACCAACCGAGGCTCGTGGGCGGGATCACGGTTTGTTCGAGGTTCTCGAGCACAGCCGGGGCGCCGCCGGAGAGATCGTTGTTCAACAAAATCGTGCAGGGGGAAAATCCCTCCAGCTCGATGCGCCGCCCCACCCGTTGAATCGGGTATTGCGTGATCGTGCGACCAGAGGGCAGCGAGAATGTCACCGGTTCGGTGATCGGTTCCAGTGAACCAATGCGTACCCCGAAGCCGGCCAGCTCGATGAACGAGACCAGCGCGGCGAGTGACTCCAGATAAAACAAATTCCGGGTATGGCGTTCTGGAATGATCAGAATGTCCCGCGCCTCGGGGCAGGTGTGCTCCACCGCCGCCTGAATCGCCTGCACCATCAGGGGGTCGAAAATGTGATTGAGATTATTGAAGCCCGCAGGGAACAGGTTGGTATCGACCGGTGCCAGCTTGAAGCCGGCATTGCGTAGATCGACCGAGGTATAGAACGGGGCGGGATACTTCAACCATTGCTTGCGAAACCATGCCTCGATGGGGCGGTGATGGCTAATGATGTGCGATTCGATCTCAAGCAACGGGCCGCAGTAATGAGCGTCGAGTTCGGGATGCGGTGCGCGTGAGGTATGAAGCATGGGGAGCCTTGAGCAAGCGGGGTTGATTGAACAATGGGCGTCGGATGGATGTGTCATGAGGCGAATAATCGAGACGGATCAGTTTAGCAGGCCATATCGTGAATGGTGCATCGGAGACTATGTTGTGCCGAGAGGAAACCGGGATGATGATCGGTGCCGATTGCCAAAGCGGGCGGGCTTGGGTACATTCAGCAAACGGGATTCATAAACACGCGCTCTTGCTTGAGCGGTATAACTGAATGGGTATGTCACCATGGAAAATTCGATGGACTCGGTGGGCGGCAGTTTCAGCTTTCCGGGGTTGAAAGTACTGATTGTCGATGACAGTAAAACGATCCGCCGCACCGCAGATACCCTGCTCTCCAAGGCGGGTTGTCAGATCGAAAGTGCGGTGGATGGGTTCGACGCATTGGCCAAGATTGGCGATTTTTCTCCTGATGTGGTGATCATCGACATCCTGATGCCGCGACTGGATGGTTATCAAACCACGGCGATCATCAAACACAATGCGCGCTTTGCGCAAACGCCGGTGATTTTGCTGTCAAGCAAAGACAGTATTTTCGATAAGGCGCGGGGTAATATCGTCGGCGCCTCCGACTACCTGACCAAGCCCTTCACCAGTGAAGAGCTGTTTGGCGCCATTGCGCGCTTTGCTAACGCGGGGCAGACACGGGCCGCTTGATGACCGGGATGCCGTGAGTTCGCGTTTTATATACACGCTTAAGGAAAGATGACCGTGGCACATATCGTAGTAATCGATGACTCCCCGACTGAAGTTTATGTTCTGCAAACCATGCTGGAGCGGCATGGTCACCAGGTTTCCGTGGCCAAGAATGCGGAGGAAGGCGTGGCGCTCGTCAAACGGGTGCAGCCGAATGCCGTTTTGATGGATGTGGTTATGCCTGGGATGAATGGCTTTCAGGCCACCCGCGAACTGAACAAAAATCCGGACACTTCGCATATTCCGGTCATTATTGTGACGACCAAAGATCAACAGACGGACAAAATCTGGGGCATGCGCCAAGGGGCAAAGGATTACCTCGTCAAGCCCGTCAAAGAAGCCGATTTAATGGGCGTGCTCGGGACGGTTCTTGCCTGATCGGCGCGTGGCAAAGGAGGTGCTCGTGAGTTTCTTCGAATATCTGCGCTGGATCGAATCCGAAGCCAAAGCGCATGCTGTGGGCATGCCGAAAACCGATCAGGTCGAGTTGACCTGGCAGGCGGTTTTATTTCGCTCCGGCGGGCAGCGTATGTTGGTGCCCCTGATTCAAGTGCGGGCTATTTTGCCCCCGCCGAGGCAGGTTCGGGTACCGGGAGCCAAGCCCTGGGTGATCGGTTTGTCCAATATGCGGGGCGAACTCACCGGGGTCTATGATTTATCCCGGTTTTTCTTTGATCATCCGTCCGAGCCGGGGCGTCATTCGGTGGTTTTTCTGGCGAAAGCACATCGGGTGCATGCGGCATTCTTGGTCGATCGATCCTATGGCATCCGCCAGATCCCCTATAGTGCAGAGCGTCCGGTGAGCCAGGCGAGGTTGCTCGGTGTGCAGCGAGAGGCGTGGATCGACAATGACTGGCTGCCGATTGTCAATTTTGAAGCATTGACAGAAACCGATGCTTTTACGAATGCGGTGGCCTGAACCTTGGGCTTTCAGTGCGGCGCTGGCCGTTGATCTGCTGCCTTGCGGCAGTTTTTTTGGAGTGAGCAGTAGCCATGAGTTTTGGAATTAAAGTTGGTGGTCTGAGTCGTCAGGTCATCGGGCTGATTGTGGTGGCTGCGGTGACGCTCTTGGTCACCGTGGCGATCTTTATTCTGTCCGCGCAGAACGACCAAGCCTTGCTGGATCGTCGTCTGGTTGCTTCGCAATTGGAGCGTACCGCGCAAGAGATGACCATCGAAACCTTGCGTGCCGTGCGAGGTAACAAGGCGTCGTTCGATACCGTGCTGACCCAGCGGGCGCGCTTCGTGGCAGACTTGGATGCCTTGAGTGGCAAGGATCCCAAACGTCAGGGTGTTCGCGTGCCGGCTGATCGTCAGTCGGAACTCGCCGCGGTTCAAACCAGTTGGAATGACTACAACTTGGCGCTCGCCAAGGTGCTCGAAGGGCAAAAGGCCATTCTCGGGGTCTCGGGCTTGGCTGCGCAAATCAATCAACTGTTGCCGGATTTGCTCTCCAGCTCGGACGATGTGGTTCAAGCGTTGATCGCCGCTCAGGCTTCACCTCAGGTGGTTTATCTTGCAACCCGTCAGCTCATGTTGATTGAGCGGATTGGTCTCACCATGGGTGAAATCACCGGTGGCGATCAAACAGCCGCCAATGCTTCGGATCGATTCGGGCGCGATGTGGCCTTGTTCGGCGGCGTGCTCAATGGGTTCCTGAATGGGAATCGTATGGCGCCGCGCGTGGATGATCCTGCGACCCGCGCCAAGTTGCGTGATGTGGCGGTGTTGTTTGCGACGGTGAATCAGGGCGGCTCGGATGTGCTCGCGCAGGCGCCGGCGTTGTTGACTGCGAACCAAGCCGCTACCACGATCGACAAGATCGCGGGTTCATTTACCGCCAATGTGTCCAAGCTGTCATCCGGCTTGGCGCAAGATCAGCTCAATTCCGGTCGTTTGGCGTATGTCGGTTATCTCACGGGTTTGATCGCTTTGCTGGTGCTGTTCTGGCTGGGGGTCGTACTGGTTCGGGATTCGCGTTCGGCGATGCGCTCGACCGAGGCGCAAAACCAGCGCAACCAGCAAGCCATTTTGCGTCTGTTGGATGAAATGATGACGCTGGCCGATGGGGATTTGTCGTCGCATACCACCGTAACGGAAGAAATCACGGGCGCGATTGCCGATTCGGTCAACTACTCGATCGATGCGTTGCGTGATCTGGTGGGTACGATCAATGACACCTCCGTTCGGGTATCGGCGGCGGTTGAGCGGTCACAGTCGGATTCTCGGGCGCTGGCGGATAAGTCCCGCGAGCAGGCACAACAGATCAGCGTGGTGTCCGATGCGATTGCGCAGATGTCCGACCAGATCGAAGCGGTATCGTTCAATGCGCAGCAATCCGCCACGATTGCGCAATCTTCGGTCGATGTGGCGCACCGGGGCGGGGACGCGGTGCGTGAAACCATCGCCGGTATGACTAACATCCGTGAGCAGATTCAGGAAACGGCCAAGCGAATCAAGCGGCTGGGTGAGTCGTCGCAAGAGATTGGTGACATCGTGGGGCTGATTACCGACATTGCGGATCAAACCAACATTCTGGCGCTCAATGCGGCGATTCAGGCCGCCATGGCCGGTGAGGCCGGACGAGGGTTCGCGGTGGTTGCCGATGAAGTTCAACGCCTGGCGGAGCGGGTGGGTAAAGCCACTCGTCAGATTGAGTTGCTGGTAAACACCATTCAAACCGACACTTCGGAAGCGATGCTGGCCATGGAGCAAACCACCACGAATGTGGTCAATGGTGCGGCGCTCGCGGAAAATGCGGGGAAAGCATTGCAAGAAATTGAAACCGTATCACTCAATCTTTCTGAGCAGATCAGCCAGATTGCGCAGGTGACTGAGCAAGAAGCGCAAGTGGCGACCACGCTGCGTGAGAAGGTCAACAGTATTCGCGAGAATACTCAGGAAACTTCGGATAAAGCGATTCGGGCGGCGGAAGAAATCGGCACCTTGGGTTCTCTGTCCTCAGAGCTGAACCGCTCGGTCGCTGGTTTCAAGATGCCTGATCGCTAATTCGGATTGGCCGCCTGACTCATGTGATTGGGAGGCGGCAGGAACCAACAGAGTTCGTTTTCAGTATCCCTCAAGGCTGAAGGAACGGCAGTATCGGCATGTAGCGTGCCGATCACATTCTAGGAGCGGTTTGTGGCCATGCGCACAGAATCTCAGGTGGACTCCATTGTTCTGGACTGGCTCAAGGAAGGGCTGACCGAGAAACTCGATCAGCTTTTGCGTGCGCTCGAGGATATTGGGAGTGGGGCGGGCGGCAATGATTTATTGTTTGAGTCATTGCATGCCGTAAAGACGATCGACTCTGTATTGGCCATTTCTGATTTGCATCCGTTGAGGGTTTTACTCAAGGAGCAGATGTCTGGATTGGTGCTGCTGGAAGCCCAACCGCAAAATCTCGAGTTGCTCTCGGCGATCAGCGAGGCCGCCTGGTTGATGCGCGCCGTACTGGATCGACTGAGTGTTGGGGCGACCGTCAACGCCACGAGCCTGCTGCCGATGATCAATCGGCTGCGTGCAGCACAAGCCTTGCCGACCTTGGCCGTGTCCGGGGTGCTGTTGCGTACCCAGTTGTTGCTCAGCGAGAGCCGGGTTTTTGTCCGGCCTTATCTTGGCGTGGCTGAAATCGATTCTGTCGAGCGTCAAACCGATCTGCAGCGACTTCGACACATGGAAGAGCAGATTCTGTTACTGCTTCGGGGGGATGTGTCTGCCATCCCTGGGCTGCTACAGGTGTTTGATCAGATTATTGATCGAGAAATCAACCGGGGGGTGGTCGTCGCGACGCGGGCGTTTGAGGAATTGCTGCGGGCGGTTGATCGGGATGCGGTTCGGTATCTGCCACAGGCCCAGCGTGTCATTGGCCGTGTGTTGCGTCTGTTTCGCATGGAAGTTCAGGGTAAGGATCAAATCCATATTCGCCATGAAGCGATTGAATTTGCGGCCGATCTCGTGGCTGCGCTGATCGAGGAATTGCCACCCGAGCAATCCTTGTGCGGCGATACGGTGAACGCTTGGCGTGAATTGATGACTGCGCCACAAGAGCCGCAGCGATTTTTGGGTTTGGAAACCGAGGCATTGCGGCAGGTGGCCGAAGTGCTGGCGGAAGAGCTGAATGCCGCTCAGGATGTGCTGGATTTATTCGTTCGCGGCAATAAGTCGGATTTAGAGCCCTTAACCCGCATTCAGCCGCGTCTCAGCCAGGTCATCGGGGTGCTCAGTACCCTGGGTTATGAGCGGGAGTCCGAGCAGCTTCGTGTCGCACAAGATCAACTGAGCCAAGTGGTGCGGGGCGCCGTACTGCTGGATGATGATTTTCTGATGCGGCTGGCCGTGGCCATCATGACCACCGAACAGGTCGTGTCGCAGATTGGGGTCTATATCAACGACAACGAACACGAACTGACGGCGATCGATCGGGTCGTGCGGCAATCGTTGACTCCGCTGGCTACCGCCTGTTTTGAGGACATCATTGCGGCCAAAGATGCGGTGAATACGGCACTGCGCCCGACCGGACTAACCGTTGCGCCGGAAACGCTCACGAATGCGGTGTCCTTGGTGTCCGGGCTTGCTCAGGCATTGAGCGTGGCTGAACTTCATGCGGCGCTCCCCTTGGTGCATGGTCTGCGCGATTGGCTGCAGTGTAATGTCATGCAATTGCAAGGTATTCACCCCACGGAATTGGCGGCGGTCGCCGAGATTTCTTCGGCGATCGAGTTTTATCTGGAAAATTTGCGTGATCACCACAAGGAAATGGTGCGATTCTTGTCGGGCGCGATGAATATGCTGCCCGTCTTGGCCGGCGAAAGGGTGGCGAGTGCAGCGGAGTCCGAAGATTCAAGTCATCCGGCGGCGGTTCGGTCTGAGGAAATGCCCGCCGAGGCGAGCACTTCGCTCGCTGAGCCAATGTCGATTGATGAATCGCTGGCAAGTGTCGATGACCTGATTCTGGCGTTATCGCAGGAAGTTGAATCGGCGGATTTAATGCCTGTAGCCGAAGCGCCAGAATTAACGCTCGATATTCATGCTGAATCGCCTGCTGATGTTTCGACGGACAAGCCAGCAGGTTCGACCGATGACTTGGTTGGTGCTGATGTCGATCTAGCGACCTTGTCGCTGACAGTGCCTGAGGATGCCGCCGAAGCGTCGTCTGCCCAGGATTCATGGTCAGGGGAACTCAGCCTAGATTTGCCTGAGCTGACCGAGACGGCAAGTACGGATCATTCGAACATTCCCTGGGGGCAGCCGAGCGATGTCCTGTCCTTGGCTTTGCCAGAGGATGCGCCTGAGGAAGACCAACCTGAGTTGACTGAGTCCGCGACTGAGGAACCAGCGGTCGTGGTGGATCCGCTGGATGCCATGGCGTTGGAAATGCGCTCGGTATTTGCGGAAGAAATGGCCGAAGAAGTGCCAGGCATTTTGGCGGCTGCCGAGCGCTGGCAGGCCAGCGGGAACCGGGAAGATTTGGTCACGATCCGTCGTGGCTTTCATACCATCAAGGGCAGTAGCCGGATGGTGGGTCTGAATGACATTGGCGCCTGGGGTTGGGCATTCGAACACCTCCTCAATGGCGTGCTGGATGATCGGATTCCGGCGACCACCGCGTTACGGTCTGAGGTTTTGTCGGCGGTTGGGTTGATGTCTGCCGCATTGCCGACGCTGGAGCGGGGTGACGCTCCGCCAGCGGATTATTGGTTGGCAAGCCAGACGGCGGCTGAGCAATGGCGAACGGGCGAGACGGCGTCCGTCCGTGCAGCGCCCGAGGCTGAGCCGGTCGGCTCGATGGATGCCGTGCCGGCGGATGTTGCGCCGATGCCGTCGATCGAACCGTTGCCCGTCGTGCCGGATGCCGTTGATGAAATTCAAAATCTGAGCAACGCAGAATTGGCCCTGTCACCAGAGCCAGAGGCGCTCGCCGAGACTCCGTCGTTGGCATCGAGTCAGTCCGCCGCTGAAATGCCGCTGGGCATGGTGGCCGAATCGCTGGCCGATGCTCAAGCGTCGGCCGAGGCGGTGCCTGATGAATGGCGCATGGTGGACAATGCACCGCCGGTTGCACCCGAAGCCTTGCTGCATCCCACGGAGGATCGGGCGAGTTCTGTGGTCGAGTCAGTCGTCGAAGCCGCTTCGTTTGAGGCAATCTCCGTCGAACCCGTGGGTGTGCCCGAACCGGAAATCGCCGAAGCGTCTGCCGAGTCCCGGGATGCGCAGCCAATGCCCGAAGCGGTGGAACCTGCGGTTGCCTCTGAGCCCGTTGAGCCGCCTTTTGTGGCGTCGATCATCGCCGACCCGATTCTGCGCGATATCTTCGATCAGGAGTCGTCGGGGTACTTGGTGCGGTTGCGGCAACAGGTCGAACATGCGGTGGCCAACGGCTTGGATCTGCCCTGTGACAAGGAACTGGTGCGTTTAGTCCACACCTTGCTCGGCTCGGCGCGTACCGCGGGCGTGAGCGCGCTGGCGCAGATCGCGAACCGTTTGGAAGAGTGGGTGCGCCTGCTGGAAGAACACCAACGAAGCCTGGAGTCGGCCGATTTGGCCGTCTTCGGCGAGGCGCTGCGCGTCATGGATCGTTTGCGCGCCTGGGCGATCGCGCCGGTGGACGCAGAGCCTGAAACCCAGGTTGTGGAAACGGCGATTGAGGAACGCATCGATTTGCTGTTGCGGCAGCTCACGCCACCGGCTGCGATCGAGGAAGCCGAAGAGGTGGGTGCCGAAGAATTGATGGCGGCCTTCGATGGCACCTTCGCGGATGATGAAGAAGAGCCCGCGCCGGCGGTGATCGCGCCCGAGCCTAAAGTGCTGGCGCTGCCCACCTTGAAGGTACTCAGCGATGAACAGGCCGCGACGGCGGCGGCGGCCTTGGGGTTGGTGGTTCGTCCGGACGATCTGCCCGGCGAACAGGATCCCGACATTCTGCAAATCTTCCTCGAGGAAGCGGAAGAGTTACTGGAAAAAGCAGATGGTTACATCGCACACTGGCGTGCGCATCCGCATGATCTAGATTCGATTCGCCTGCTGCACCGGAATTTGCATACCCTCAAAGGGGGCGCGCGGATGGCCGGGTTGCTGAACCTGGCCGATGTCACTCATTTGCTGGAGGATCGGCTGGATCGCGCGCGGGACCGCGGGGTAGAGCGCGCCGAATGGCTCATCGCCTTGGTGCAGCATACCTATGACGCTCTCGGCGTGATGCTGGATCTGGTGCGCGCCCATGAGCCGATTCCAACCCAGCTGGCGCTGCTGGTACAAATCGCCTCGGATGGCGCGCCGGCCATCCCGTCCGCCAGCGAACCGGTATCGGTTATTGCCTCGCCCGCAGCGGTTACGCCTCTGCCGGTGGAATCGCCGCGTGTTGCGGCGGCGCCCATGGAATCTGAAGTGGCCGAGGCGGCACCTGAAGCCACGGCACCGCATGCTACCAATCTGGTGAATGAAGTGCGGCGCGAGCAGATTCGGGTGGATGCCGATCGCATCGATGCGATGGTCAACCAAGTGGGCGAGACGGTGCTCTTGCAGGCCCGAATCGAGCGGCAGGTCAATGGCTTCGAGCGTCAGCTCTTTGAGTTGCAACAAACCATCACCCGTTTGCGGGGTCAACTGCGCCGCCTAGAGATTGAAACCGAGTCGCAGATGAAAGCCGAACTCATGGCGGAGTCTGGCCTGGGTGAGGACGAATTTGATCCGCTGGAATTTGACCGCTTCACGCAGGTTCAGGAACTGAGCCGCGGCATCATGGAAAGCTTGGGCGATATTTCCAGTATCGAAGAGGCGATGAGTGATCTCACCGAACAATCGCAATTGCTGTTGCTGCAACAGTCTCGCCTGGGACGGAAACTGCAGGATGGCATGTTGTCGATGCGGATGGTGCGCTTCAATGATGTGGTGGCGCGTTTGCGACGGATTGTGCGTCAGGTCGGCGAAGAGATGGGGCGCAGTGCAGAACTCGTCATCGTCAATGGAGAAACGGAGCTGGATCGGCTGACGCTGGTCGGACTGTTGCCCTCTTTGGAGCATATGATCCGTAACAGCCTGGCGCACGGCATCGAGAACCCTGAAGAACGGCGCGCCAAGGGCAAGCCTGAAATGGGGCGTATCGAGATTACCATCGAAAGTACCGGAGGCAATGTCACGCTCGAACTCAAGGACGACGGTCGCGGCCTCGATCTGGATGCGATCCGTCGCAAAGCGGTGGAGCGCCAGCTGATTGCGCCCGATATGGAACTCACGGATGAAGAAGCGCGTGGCCTGATTTTCTTGCCGGGGTTCTCAACTGCCGGCACGGTGTCTCAAGTTTCTGGTCGCGGCGTGGGCATGGATGTTGTGGCGGGCGCCGTGCGGGAGATGGGCGGATTCGTCGATCTTCAATCGGTGTTTGGCCAATACACCCGGATTCAGCTGAACTTGCCGCTGACGCAGGCGATGACGCGCGGGATTTTGGTGGCGGTGGGCGAAGACCGCTACGCCATCCCGTACAAAGGCGTGGTCTCGGTTACCCGGATGACGACGGCGCAGTTGAACGAACAGTATGCGAGCGCCCGCCCGGCGGTGATGCTCAATGGCGAGCGCTATCCCTTGTTCTACCTCGGTGATCTCGTGCAACAAGGGGCGCGCGGCCTGCCGCAGGAAGTGGGGATACGCCCTGTCTTCCTGTTCAAACTGGGTGAGCGGCGTTTTGCGATCCAAGTGGATCATCAGCTGGGCGGGATTCAGCTCTTCGTGAAATCACTCGGGGTTCCGTTGGCGCGTATTCCGGGTCTTTCTGGGGCAACGATCGCGGACGATGGGCATGTCATGCTGGTGTTGGAGCTGTTTGAACTGGTTCGTCAGTTCCAGCGGCGCGAGGAAAAACCGCTCGACACGCCGTCTGACAAGTCCTTGCGCCGGCGCCCGATGGTTCTGGTGGTCGATGATTCCCTCACCGTGCGTAAAGTGACGGCTCGGACGCTGGAGCGTTATCACCTCGATGTCGTATTGGCGCGTGATGGCGTGGAGGCTCTGGGTATTCTCCATGAGCAACAACCGGATGTGGTGCTGACGGATATTGAAATGCCCCGGATGGACGGCTTTGAACTGCTGGGCGCCATTCGTAACGACCCGCAGACGCGAGCGGTTCCTGTGATCATGATCTCGTCGAGGACGGGGCAAAAACATCGGAGCCGCGCCGAATCCTTAGGGGTTAATGCCTATCTGGGTAAACCCTATACCGAGGCGGATTTGATCGCCCGCATTGATCAATTCATTGGAGATCGTCGCCCCATCGGTCGTGACGATCAGCACATGCAGGAGAGCGAGGAATGAGTGCTGCGGGTTCTACGGAAGAAGGCTTCGTTATCGGCACCGCAGCACCGGAGCCGACATCGGGTGCTGAACGCGTGCGGGTCGTGCACTTGCCCACCCAGATCAGCGGCTTGGACATCGTCGTTCCGTATGCGCTCGTGGCGGAGATTTCTGAGGTCATGTTGCCTGAAGGCGGAAGTCAACTGGGGCGTCAGGATGCGGCGGAGGTTGTCTGGCGTGGGCAGCGGATCGTGCTGGTGAGCCTGGAAGCGATGTTTCAGGGAACCGTGCCTACGATCGGCCAGCGGGTGCGATGTGCCGTGTTATATGGCACGAACCCGGATATGGCCTTGCCTTACTACGCGGTATTGCTCTCGGGTGTGCCGCGCTCCGAAGAGTGGACCGCCGATCGTTTGCAGCAGGAGACGCGGGTTGAAGGGGAGTTATGGCAGCTCACCGCGCAGGTGGATGATCGGCGCGTGGCCGTGCCGGATATCCGGCAGCTTGAATCCCGTGTGGATGAAATGCGTTTGCGATTGCAGCGTGAAGTACCGAATCTGGCGTGAGCCGGAGGGCTTGGGGTCAGAATGCGCGCTTCCCGTTAACAGGCCGTTGAAAAACGCTTTTCATCGGCCTGTTAGGGGCAGGGATAGCCCAAAATGTTGGGGATGCCGAAAAAGTAGAAAAAGCCCGATGACCGTGCCATCGGGCTTTTTTAACGGCGGGATTCAACCTTGGCGGAAGGGTGCCGGGTTGGCGGGCGCCCTCAGGCGCAGTGTCCCCAGATGCGCCACGGCCAGCCCGATCAGCACATACCCCAAGGTGGACTGGATATACCGACCCAGGTACGGCATGACGCGATCGGCATAATCCAGTAATCCCAAGGCGCCGAAGTGCCCGGAAAACGCCCAGAAGGTCAAGTTGGACAGCGCAAACGCGGCGAGGGTGCCGATGGTTGCCCAGCCCAGTCGGTTGAGTATCTGCACTAGGCCGGTATCCAGCGCCCGCTGGGCCGCGCGGCCGGCGAGCCACAGCGCACCGTACGCCAGCAGCAAGCCGGGATAGGCCGGAGTGAAGCAGGCGTTCATGGCGGCGCCATCTTGTACGACGGAGATCAGGTCAATGCCTAGCGCAAGCCCCAGGAGCGCCGGAAATACCCACCGCGCGCGCAACCACAAGCCCGCCAGAAAAAACACCGCCCAAGAGGTATCCGCCAGATGCAGGACATCGCTGAAGTGGTGGTAACGCGTTGCGGCCATGCTCCCGGCCAGCAAGAGCAGCACCCACCACCGATCGGCGGGCGTGGGTACGGAAGCTGGCGTGGGTGAAGTGCTCATTGAGTTCATGCGGCGTTTCCTCTGTGGCCGGGCTTGTTGTCAATTATGACAAATCCCCGGACATCCGGGGATTTCGCTTAAGGCATTTCGCCTAGGGAATGGGGTCTGGAGAACGGTTGGCCTCGGGTGATCCCTAGCGAGGCACCGTTTCGGAGCCTCCCGGCTCCCTACGGGAAGCATGGAATCAACCCGCGTTTCCTGGGCGAATTACAAGCCGTACCGCAGGTTCAGGAAAACGGTTCGTCCGGCTTGGTTATAGTCAAACGCGGTTTGGTAGCGCTTGTCCAGCATATTGTTCAAGGATGCTTCCAAGTGCCAATGCTGTGACCAGGCATACGCTAGGCGCACATCCATCGTGACAAAGCCCGCGTTGATTTGACTGGCCGTGCTTTCATGCGTTTGGGTTTGTCCGCGCAGGGTCATTCCCGCCTGCCAGGCGCCGAATTGACGATCGAGGTCGATCCGGCCACTCCACTTGGGTTGGCGGGGAACGCTGAGCCCGGTGCTGCGATCCACGGCAGAAATCCAGGTGGCGCTGCTGTTGAATACCCAGTCGGCGTTTTTCCAGCCCAGTTGCCACTCGGCTCCGAGGCTTTGCGCCTGATTGATGTTGTAGGGAACATAGTTCGTGCTGGCACTGGAGGCGATCAAATCCTGTGTCCGCGTGCGGAAGCTGGTGAGGCTGGATTGCCAGCCATTCGAACCCTGCCAATTCAGCCCGAGACGGGCGGTGTGCGAGCGTTCCGGTTGCAGGTTGGGGTTGGCATAACCGGGGTAATACAGGTAATTGAAGCTCGGCACATGGAAGCCCGTGCCGTAACCGCCGGTCAAGGCCAGACTGGGCGCGAACTGCCAACTCAAGTCGATCGAGCCGGTGTTCGCATGGCCAAATTGACTGTTGTTATCCCGCCGCAATGCCGTTTGAATGGACAGGTCGGCAATTTGGGTGGCGTATTGCGCAAACAGGCCGTCGTTGTGTCGGCTGGTGACATCGTAGTTTGTGCTACTGGTGATCCGGTCGTTCAGCCGGTCTACACAGAGCGTCAGCAACCCCTGGGATAAGGAAAAATCGTTGGCGAGGCTGAAGCTGTCTTGCTGGCTGTTGAATTCCGAGACATACGCGCCGTTGTAATAGTTGGTTTGCCGGTCAATGTTCCGCCCCGCGCTCGCCCGCAGTTGCCACAGGCCGATTTTGGCCAGCGCACCATCCACGCCGAAGGTCTGCTGGTTAGACTGGCGTTGATTGCCGCCGTAACTGCTGCCGTCGTAATCATTGAATGCATGGGTGCCGAGCCAGTGTGCTGAGATCCGGGCACCTTGTTCGCCCGTATAGCCAAGGCGCCACTGTGCCGAGTTGTTGCGATAGCCATCGTTATCGGGCTGGTTGACCGCGTAGGGCGAGCCGGTGGTGTCGGTATAGGCGTTGAATCCCCCCGTGCCGTCATGCGACGCACCGATCGAATAGTCCACGGCACCACGGCGCCCGCTGAGGTTCGCGGCGGTTTTAAATGTGTGGTTGCTGCCGCCACCGAGGCTGAAGGACGGTTGCATACCGTCCGTTCCCCGACGGGTGAAAATCTGGATCACCCCACCCATGGCATCGGCGCCGTATTGTCCGGAGCGCGGGCCTTTGATGATTTCGATCCGTTCAATCAACGAGAGGGGCAGGTTTTCTAGATAGGCGGTTCCGACCGTGAGTGAACCGATGCGTACGCCATCCACCAGCACCAGGGTTTGCGATGCGTTTTGTCCCCAGAGGCTGATACTGGTCGGCTGTCCGGCCCCCCCGAGGTTGGTCAGATTCAACCCGGCGCGATTTTCTAGCAGGGCGAGGACGGAAGTGGCTTGCAGTCGATCGATTTCAGCACGATCGATGACAATCGAGGGGACACCGGCGAAGGCGACGGGGGCCCCGTGGCTGGCGGTCACATTAATGGTGTTCTCTGCGGCGGCGGCAAATGTCGGCAAAGCGAAAGACAGCGCGAGCACGAGCGGCGTGCGGCGCACGAAGGCCAGGGAATCATTCATCGGTTGGGTACTCATCCGGGCGTGCGCCCACCGCACACGCATTGGTGAAAGACGCGCCAGGCCGGTCTCCGGACTTGAGCCGCTGGCGGAGCCAGGCAGCGTTACCGTTGCGGGGGCAGTGCAGGCTTTTCACCTGCTTCCCAGTTTCACCCCGTTTCAATGCCGAAGACGATCAAAACGGGACACCGGGCGCACTGGCGCGCATTGTCGATGCCTGAGGTACAGAGTCAAGCGTCCTTTGATGCGTTTATTTCAACTTCAAGATGAACGATGTGCGATCAAGCGGTCAGCAGTGGGGTATTGAATCGTTATACTGCGAGAATTGCCCCGCAGCGGGTGTTTCTCTGGATGATTGCGGATGCCCTATCACGCGCCCCCGAAAATTTGCGCGGTTCGATCGCTGGCTTCTACCCGGCTATTTGCCGTGGAGGCCGTCGATTTGCTCTATGCCAACGGCGTGGCCGTGTGTTTTGAACGGCTTCGCGGGCAGGGCGCGGGTGCCGTGCTGGTGGTGCCGATCACGGCGGCGGGCGAGGTGTTGCTGATCCGGGAATATGCCTGTGGTACGGAACGCTATGAATTGGGTTTGCCCAAAGGGCGCATCGAAACGGGGGAAGCGGTGCTCGAGGCAGCCAACCGGGAATTGCAGGAGGAGGCGGGGTTCGCCGCCCGGCGTTTGACGCTGTTGCGATCACTGACCTCGGCACCAGCGTATTCCGGGCAAATCACCCAGATCGTGCTGGCGGAAGATCTCTACCCCGCGCGTCTGCCGGGCGACGAGCCTGAGCCGATTGAGGTCGTGCCTCGACGATTTGACGCGCTCGAATCCCTGGTTTTCGACGAAGAATTGACCGAGGCGCGTTCGATTGCGGCGCTATTCCTGGTACGGGCGTATTGTCAGCAACGGGGGGCAGGGTATGAGTGAGTGGATGCGTTGGCGCGAGCCCGTCCGGGCGATTGCTCGGGCGGCTGGTGATGCCATCATGCAGGTGTATGCGGGGGAATTCGCCATCGAGCATAAGGCCGATGATTCACCGGTGACGGAGGCCGATCTCGCGGCGCACCGCACGATCGTAGCGGGGCTTGCGGCGTTGACGCCCGACATTCCCGTGCTGACCGAAGAAGGCGGCCTGCCCGACTGGGCCGTGCGTCGGCAATGGTCGCGTTATTGGCTGGTCGATCCGCTCGATGGCACGCGCGAATTCGTCAAACGCAATGGCGAATTTTCGGTCAATATCGCCCTGATCGATCAGCATGAGCCCGTGCTGGGGGTCGTGTACGCTCCGGCGCTGGCTGTCGAATATGCCGGTGTTCGAGGGGTGGGCAGTTGGCGGTTCCATCCGGATGGTCGGGTCGAGGCGCTCGTCGTGCGGACACCCCCGAGTATTCCGACACTGGCGCTGAGCCGATCCCACGGCAGCAAAAAAGAGCAGGCATTGATCGAGGCACTTGGCTCGGTCGAGATCATCCGTTGCGGGAGCGCACTGAAAACCTGCCTTGTCGCCGCAGGCGAAGCCGATTTATACCCACGCTTCGGCCCGACATCCGAATGGGATACCGCCGCATCGCAGTGTGTGCTCGAATCTGCCGGGGGATGCCTGCAGGACTTGACGGGACAGCGCTTGGGCTACAATCACAAAGAATCTATTCTCAACCCCTGTTTTGTCGCGTTCGGCGCGGCGTTGCCGTTGCCCAGGGCGGTGATGGCCGATTTGTCTGCCGCATCCTGTGCGGGCTGAGCCGACCGACCCGGTTTTTTCTAAGGAGGCGCCGCTATGGTGCTGATGCTCGATAACTACGATTCCTTTACCTTCAACCTCGTGCAATATCTGGGCGAGTTGGGGCAGGAGGTCTGGGTGGCGAGGAATGATCAGGTCACCGTCGCGGAGATTGCCGCCCGGGCGCCCTCGCATATCGTGATTTCCCCGGGGCCGTGCTCGCCGTCGGAGGCGGGGGTGTCGATTGAGGTGCTACATGCCTTTGCTGGCAAGATTCCCATGTTCGGCGTTTGCCTGGGGCATCAGGCGATTGGTCAGGCATTCGGGGGGCGAGTGATTCGCGCCAAGGAAGTGATGCACGGCAAAGTGTCGCCGATTTTTCATCGCGGGGCGGGGGTATTTGCCGGCCTGCCGAATCCGTTTGAGGCCACGCGCTACCATTCCCTGGTGGTGGAGCGGGCGAGTTTGCCGCCGGTGCTGGAGATCACAGCCTGGACGCAGCACGCCGATGGCAGTTTCGACGAAATCATGGGGCTGCGTCACCGGGATTTCGTGATCGAAGGGGTGCAGTTTCACCCGGAATCCATCTTGACCGAGCACGGTCATCAGCAGTTGAAAACCTTTTTGGCCAACAGATCCGCGGTACGCGCCCCCGTGCCAGCATGACGCGTTGTGATGCCCCTGTGAAAGGCCGCTGAGGTGCGCTTCGTCGAGGCTCAAGACGAACCGGCGTGGCTGATCGTACCGTTGGTGGCGAGCCTGCTGATGATCGCGCCGTTTACGGTCGATGCGTATTTGCCTTCCTTCGGCGCGATTGCGACCGAGTTTGGCGTGGATCAGGCCGCGATGCAGCACACTTTGAGCCTGTATCTGTGGTTTTTCGGCGGGATGATGCTGGTGCATGGCCCGCTCTCGGATGCCTGGGGGCGACGACGGATGGTGCTTGTCGCCTTGTTGGTCTATGCCGTCGCCTCGGTTGGTGCGGCCTTGGCGCGCGATCTCACCGAGTTGATTTGGGCGCGTATCGGCCAAGGTGTTGCCGCGGGTGCTGGGGTCGTGATTGGTCGTGCCTTGGTGCGTGATCTTTTTTCCGGCGCGCGGGCGCAAAAGGTGATGTCGAATGTGACCCTGGTGTTCGCCATGGCACCGGCGATCGCGCCCGTGATTGGTGGCTGGCTGGCAGCGGCGTTTGGCTGGCGGTCGGTGTTCTGGTTTTTGGCGGTTTTTGCAGCAATCCTGCTGATGGGGGTGTTGCGATTCATGCCGGAAACCGTGACGCCAGATCGCCGCCAATCCATGGCACCCCATTTCATTCTGCAGAGTTATGCGCGTGCGTTGTGTCATGCGCCGTTCGTGGCATTGACCCTGGTTTTTGCGTTGCTGTTCGCGGGGATGTTTTTGTATATCGCGGCCGCGCCGGTGGTGTTGCTCGCGCACTTGCATCAGTCGCCGACCGACTTCTGGAAATTTTTTGTCCCGGTGGTGCTGGGGTTGATGCTCGGTAGCCGGATCAGCAATGCACTGGCCACCCGTCTGGCGCCGCGTCACAGCGTCTGGGTTGGTTTGATGGTCAGCGCCTTGGGGGCGTTTTTGAATCTTGCCATCAACCTCAGCGGTGTGCTCAACACCGCTCCGGGTGAGCAAGCAGTGATCTGGATCGTCGCCCCGATTTTGTTGTATGCCATGGGAATGTCCACGGCCATGCCTTCGCTGAATCTGATGGGGCTCGATTATTTGCCGACCCAGCGCGGATTGGGTTCTGCCGTGCAAGGGTTTATGCAGATGATGCTGGCGGGGGTAGTGTCTGGATTTTGCGTTGCGGTATTGGCGCAGCACTTACTCTGGTTGGCGCTGGGGATGGTGGCGATGTGGCTGCTCGCTGCACTGCTGTATGGTTGGTGGTCTCGTCATGCGCCGCAGTTGGATTGGGCGAGCGAACGGGCGGCACATCCCTGATACCATGCGGGCTATGAATCCGTTCGTGAATTTTTATCGAGAGTCAATCCGCGCCGGCTGTGTTGCGCCACGGGGGCGTGCGGTATGACCGCGTTGCGCATTTTGGGCATCGATCCGGGTTCGGTGAACCTGGGCATTGCGGTCATCGATGCGCAGCCATCGGCGCCGCAGGCAGTCGCCATCGACAGTGTCGCGCTGGCGGCACGGGGCAACTTCGCCCAGCGATTGGGCGCCATTTCCCTGGTGCTGGATCAATGGATCGAAGCGCATCGTCCGGCTGAGCTCGCCATCGAGCAAATTTTTATGTATCGCAGTCCTGAGTCGTCTTTGAAGCTCGCGCAGGCGCGGGGTGTCGTGATCGCGTCTGCCGTTCGGCATGGGCTGAGTGTGCATGAATACATGCCTGCGGTCGTCAAACAGGCGGTGGTGGGTACCGGTCGAGCCGATAAAGTTCAGGTCGCGCACATGGTGTGCCGACTGCTGTCGTTATCGACGGTGCCATCCAAGGATGCAACCGATGCCGCAGCCATTGCTTTATGCCACTTATTTCGACGCCGATCATTCGCCGTGGCGGAGCAGGCCGAATTGGCTCCAGCCAAGGCGGAATTACTGCGCCAGATGGCGCAAACCCGTCACCGGCGGCGCAGCGGAGAGGCGGCCTGGACCGAAGTGGCGCTGGAACGGGCGCGCAAACGGACAGGAGGAACATCATGATTGGTCGGTTGCAGGGCAACCTGGTCAGCAAGCAACCCACGATGTTGCTGGTCGATGTGCACGGCGTGGGCTATGAAGTGGAAGCCCCGCTTTCCACAATATTCGATCTGCCCGCGACGGGGCAGCCCGTGACGCTGCTCATTCACACGATCGTGCGGGAAGACGCCTTTTTGTTGTTTGGGTTTTTGCGAGAAGACGAACGACGCCTGTTTCGGGAATTGCTGCGGGTCACGGGGGTGGGGGCCAAACTGGCCTTGGCGATTCTTTCGGGCATGAGTACCCGCGAGTTTGTCGAGGCGATTACCCGTAATGACTTGGCCGCGTTGATTCGATTGCCCGGCGTGGGGCGCAAAACGGCCGAGCGGCTGGTGCTGGATTTGAAAGACCGCCTGGCGGAGGGCGTCGCCGCGCCGGCGACGGGGCTCCGCAGCGGGGCGGTGGCACACGGACAGTCGCCGGTGGGTGAGGCGATCGCCGCGCTCGAAGTGTTGGGCTACAAACCGGCCGAGGCAACGCGCATGGTGCGGGCGGTGCCGGACAACGAAACCCTAGAGGTCAATGCCCTGATTCGAGCCGCCTTGAAAAGCACGGTGAAGACCAATGGATGACGCCCGTTTGATCTCGGCGGCGACGGAGCGCGGGGAAGAGGCGCTCGATCGGGCGATTCGGCCAAAATCGCTGAGCGAATACATTGGCCAGCCGACGGTGCGGGAGCAGCTGGAAATTTTCATTCCTGCTGCGCGCGCGCGCGCCGAAGCCCTGGATCATCTCTTGATTTTCGGGCCGCCGGGGCTGGGGAAAACAACCCTTGCCCACATTATCGCGCAAGAAATGGGCGCTTCGTTGCGGCAAACCTCGGGGCCCGTGCTGGAGCGCCCGGGCGATCTCGCCGCCTTGCTGACCAACCTCGAACCGGGTGATGTGCTGTTCATCGATGAAATTCATCGTCTCTCGCCGGTCGTCGAAGAAATTCTCTACCCGGCGATGGAGGATTATCAGATCGACATCATGATCGGCGAGGGGCCGGCGGCGCGTTCGATCAAGCTGGATCTGCCGCCATTCACCCTGGTGGGCGCCACGACCCGCGCCGGAATGTTGACGAATCCGCTGCGGGATCGCTTTGGCATCATTCAGCGGCTGGAGTTTTATGGCGTGGCCGATCTGGCGACCATCGTCCGGCGTTCTGCCCGGCTTTTGGGGGTGGAGATGGACGATTCCGGGGCGCTCGAAATTGCCCGCCGTGCCCGTGGTACCCCCCGGATCGCCAATCGTCTGTTGCGTCGGGTGCGCGACTATGCCGAGGTCAGGGCGGATGGCGTGGTGCGTGCTGCAGTCGCGGCGGCGGCGCTGGATATGCTCAAGGTTGATGCCCAGGGGCTCGATCACCAGGATCATCGGCTGCTGCGGGCGCTGATCGAGAAATTCGATGGTGGCCCGGTGGGGCTCGATAATCTGGCGGCGGCAATCGGTGAAGCGCGCGACACCATCGAAGATGTGTTGGAACCCTTTTTGATCCAGCAGGGATTTTTGATCCGCACCGCGCGGGGGCGGATGGCGACGGCGCAAACCTATGCGCATTTCGGTTTTCGTCCGCCTGCGGGTTTTGATCTGCGGCAAGCGAGCTTGCCTTTGTCGGAGGCCGCCGAGTGAGCGATCTGCCGTTTGAATGGCCGGTTCGAATCTATTACGAAGATACCGATGCCGCCGGGGTGGTTTACTACGCCAACTACTTGAAGTTTTTCGAACGAGCCCGCACCGAATGGTTGCGCGCGCAGGGTTTTGAGCAGGATCAATTGCGCGCCGAGTTCGGGATTGTTTTTGTCGTGTCGCGGGTACAGGTAGAATATAAGCAAGCAGCGAAATTCAACGAGACACTCAGTGTTTCTTGCCAGTTGTTGCGGCAGTCGGCGGTGGCGATGGATTTCGCCCAGCAGGCACTGCGAACTTCCGACCGACGGTTAATGTCTGAGGCGGCGGTTCAGATTGTGTGTGTCGATGCGGAACGATTCAAACCTAAACCCATTCCTCAAGCGCTTCGGAGCTGTTTTTTGTGAGTACGGATCCCTCGGTAGTGCACCTGATTTTAGGTGCGAGTTTGCCTGTGCAGCTGGTGCTGCTCATCCTCGTATTGGCCTCGGTGTCGTCCTGGGCGCTGATTTTTCACAAGTCGGCGGTGCTGCGACGCGCGCGCGCCCGCGCCAACCGGTTTGAAGAAGGATTCTGGAGTGGCGGCAGCCTGAACGATTTTTACGACCGGATCAGCCGGGATGCTCGGCCACGCGAGGGACAAGAGGCGATTTTTGAGGCGGGATTTCGTGAATTCAAGCGCTTGCGTCAGGTCGAAGCGCGTAGCCCGGCCGAGTTGATCGAGGGGGTCGAGCGTGCGATGCGGGTTGCGCTCAACCGGCAAATCAGCGCCTATGAAGAAGGCTTGCCGATGCTCGCCACCATCGGTTCGGTCAGCCCGTATGTGGGGCTGTTCGGTACGGTGTGGGGCATCATGAGCGCCTTTATGAATCTCGGTAACACGCAAAACGCCACCCTGGCCACCGTGGCGCCGCCGATTGCTGAAGCCCTGATCGCCACCGCGATGGGCTTGTTCGCCGCGATTCCGGCGGTGATTGCCTACAACCGCTACTCTCAGCAAGTCGATGACTTGTATGCTCGGTACGATCGGTTTACGGACGAATTTCTCGGCTTGCTGCAGCGCCAGATCGGAGGGCAGTAAGCGATGAGGCCGCGCCGCGCTCGCCGTTCCATGGCGGAAATCAATGTGGTGCCGTACATCGATGTGATGTTGGTGCTGCTGGTGATTTTTATGGTGACAGCGCCCATGTTGCAGCAAGGGGTGGAGGTCAAGCCGCCGCAAGCACCCGCCAAGGCGCTCCCCCAGAGTAATGATGTCCCCATCGTCGTTACCGTCAGCAAAACAGGCGCGTATACCGTATCGGGCGGAACGGCACCGCCGATGGGCGAGCAACCGATCGAGCAGATTCAGGCCTATGTGCTGGCCATGCGCCAGGCGAATCCAAAAATTCCGGTGCTGGTCAAAGGGGATCGCGAAGCGAATTACCAAATGGTCGTCAATGCGTTGGTTGCCCTGCAAAAAGCCGATGTTGACAAGGTGGGTCTGGTGACAGATCAGCCTGCGGGTCGCGCCGCCGGAGGGCAGTAATCATGTTTCGTGCCTTGGCGCGTATGCCTGGTTCGGTCGCGCTCGCGATTTTGTTGCACCTGTTGCTGCTTATGGCGATTGTGCTGTCGCTGCACTTTGATGCCATCAACCCGGCGGATCAGGCCGGTAAACCCACGCCAGAACCAGCGACGATCCAGGCGCAATCGGTGCCGCAATCGGCGATTGATCAGCAGATGCAGCGTATCCAACAGGCGGATGCTGCGCGTGCAGCGGCGTTGAAGCAGCAACAGCATGAAGCGGAGCAGGCCGCTGCGGCTCGTCGGGCGGAACAGGCGCGTTTGGCGCAGCTGGAGGCCGCGCGCGAAGCGAAACAAAAAGCGGCGGCGGAACAGGAGCAGCAGCTCAAGGCGTTGCAGGCGCAGCAAAAGCAGGCATTGGCTGAGCAGAAGCAAGCGTTGGAGAAAATGAAGCAGGAAGCTGCGGCAGCGGATGCGCAAAAACAGGCTGCGGCGGCTGCGGCGGCGAAGGAAAAAGCAGAAGCGACGGCCGCGCAGAAGGCGGCTGCGCAAGCCAAGGCTGAGGCCGAGCAGGCCGCGAAACAGGCAGCGGCTGAAAAAGTGAAGGCGGCGGCGGAGCATGCGGCCAAAGAGGCTGCGGCCAAAGAAGCGGCAGACAAGGCGGCCAAGGCCAAAGCAGCACAAGAGGCGGCGGACAAGGCAGCCAAGGCGAAGGCCGCGCAAGAAGCCGCCGCGAAGGCGCGGGAGAATGCGCTCAAGCAGCAGTTGAATAACGAATTGCGTCAGCAGCAGATGCAAGGGGTTCTGGATGCCTATGCGAATGCCATCAAGCAAAAAGTGTTGTCGCAGTGGTATAAGCCGCCGGGCTGGAAACCGGAATGGCAGTGCAATGTTGCGATCAGCCAGGCGAAGGATGGCACGGTGTTAAATGTTAAAGTGCTGCAGTGCGATGGGGATCTGTTATTCCAACGCTCGGTCAAACAGGCGATTGAAAGCGCTTCGCCCTTGCCGCTGCCCTCTGATCCCAGCCTGTTCCAGCCGAATATCAATTTCCAATTCAAGGCGTCGCAATAAGTTGCGTCGTCAGCCGTTATTTTTGGTGAGGTCATAATCATGCGTGCGTGGCAACGGTGGATGCCGTCTTGGGTGGTGTGGGTAATTTTGTTCGTGCTGCCGATCACGGCGCGCGCCGATCTGAATATCGTGATCAGTGGCGGGCAGGAGAGCGGTGTGCCAATTGCGGTCGTGCCGTTCCAGACCACCACCAATACGGATATGGGGTCGATTATCCGCGCGGATCTGGCGCGCTCTGGTCAATTCGCCCCCTTGGCGGTTGAAGCGATGCCGAGTCAGCCCGCATCTCCGGATCAAGTGCAGTTTGATCAGTGGCGTAGCACCAAAGCGCAGTATTTGGTGATCGGCAAGGTGGATCAGGCGGGTAATGGCTATCAGGCGTCGTTTTATCTATTTAATGTCGCCAATGGTCAGCAAATGGTGGGCCGAGTAATTTCGGGGCCTGCTTCGGCCTCGCGCAGCATCGCGCATCGGATCGCCGACATCATCTTCCAAGAGATCACCGGCGTGCGCGGCGCGTTTGATACGAAAATTGCCTATGTCACCGAAGTGGATGCACCGGGTGGCAAGCGCAGTTATACGCTGGAAGTGGCCGATTCGGATGGCGCGAATCCGCAGACGGTGCTCACCTCCAGTTTCCCGCTCATGTCACCGACCTGGTCGCCGGATGGCACCAAGCTGGCCTATGTCTCGTTCGAAGGCCGCCGTTCGGGGATTTGGGTGCAGGATTTGCGAACCGGCCAGCGCTATCAGTTGACCAAATTTCCGGGCATCAACGGTGCGCCCTCGTGGTCACCCAAGGGCGACAAGATCGCGTTGACCTTGTCGAAATACCAAAATCCGAATATCTATGTGGTCGATTTGGATACCCGCAGTCTGGTTCAGGTAACGCACGACAGCTCGATCAATACGGAAGCGGCCTGGCTGCCGGATAATCAAACACTGGTGTTTACTTCCGATCGGTCGGGCTCGCCGCAAATTTTTGAACAATCCCTCGCGGGGGGATCGGCGCAGCGGCTGACCTTCGGTCTTTCTTATGCGGCGGGCGCGGCCGTGTCGCCGGATGGCAAAACCCTCGCCCTTCTGGCGGGCGGCAGTGGCGGGTTCCGCGTCGCGGTGCAGTCGCTCAATGGTGGGGGCAACGATCTGCGGTATATCAGTAACGGCGGGAGCGAGGAGCGCCCGAGTTTCGCGCCGAATGGCTCGATGCTGATCTACGCCAGCCAGTCTGGTGGCGGGTCGGTATTGAAAGTTAGCCCGGTCAATGGCGTGGGTAGTCAGACTTTACAATTCGCTCGCGGCAAGGTACGCGATCCGGCCTGGGGGCCGTTTCAAGGTGGGCAAAATTAACCATCTGCGCGTTGGCGGATGTTGAACGGGGCAAAGTCATGCGAAATGTAAAATCAGTAATCTCCGGACTCGGCGCGATAATCGCCGCTGCGCTGCCCGTGAATGCCGTGCTTGCTAACCCGCCGAACTGGTTGGGATGGAACGAAGGAAGCACGCCAGCGCAGCAGGCCGCGCCAGCCAATACCCAAGGCGGCGCTCAAACGACTCCACTACAACCGGCCGTGCCTCAGCCGCTCGGCGCAACCGATGCCGCTCCATCGCCGGGGTCGGGGCAATCCGTGGTGATGCAGAATTTGCTGGATAGCGTCTCTCGTTTGCAGGAGCAGGTACGCGATCTGCGCGGGCAGGTTGAAGAGCAGGGCAATGAGCTGAAGCAACTGAAAAAGTCGCAGCAAGCGGGGTTTGCGAATTTTGACGATCGCATCAATCAATTGAGCCAGGGCGCCTCATCGAGTGGAGCGGCACCTGCAGCGGCGGGTGCCCCAGCTGCTGCGCCATCGTCGGCGACTCCGCCCCCGGTTGCTCCATCGCCTGGTCAGTCGCCGACTACCGCACCGCCGCCCGTGCCGACAGCGCCGAGCCCGCCCGCCGGTGCAATATCCAATGCACCTTCGGCGGCGGCATCCGGCGGCGGTCAAGTGGCTGCCAGCCAGCAACAGAATCTGTATAACGCTGCCTTCAATCTGCTGAAAGATGGCAAATACGATCAAGCGATTGCGGGGTTCCAGTCGGCTATTGATGCCGATCCCAAGGGGCAATGGACGCCGAGCGCATTGTTCTGGCAGGGGGAAACCTACTATGTCCAGCAAAAACGCGCGCAGGCGGACAAGGCCTACCAGCAAGTATTGACGGAATTTCCGAAAAGTGATCGTGTGCCGGATGCCCTGTTGAAGACCGGTTATATCGCGTATGACGAAAACAAAAACGCCCAAGCGCGCGCGATCTTCCAGAAAGTCATCGATCAATACCCGCAAAGCCAGGCTGCAAACCTCGCGAAACAGCGTCTGGCGCGGATGGCCGCCGAGAAGCGATGACCTCCGTTGCGGAAGTGCTGCCGCGGACGGCTGGCTTGGTCACACTGCGCATCACGGAGATTTTCCGTTCGCTGCAAGGAGAGTCTGATCGGATCGGTTGGCCGACGGTATTTATTCGGTTGACCGGCTGCCCTTTGCGCTGTGTGTATTGCGACACGGCTTATGCGTTTACCGGCGGTCAGCGCCAGACCGTGCCCGAAATTCTGGCCGCTGTAGCGGCATTGAAAACGGACATGATTTGCGTGACGGGCGGCGAACCGCTGGCTCAACCGGCCTGTGCGGATCTGCTGACCGCCCTGTGTGACGCGGGGTATCAGGTGAGCCTGGAAACGAGTGGTGCCTTGTCCATCGAGTCCGTCGATCCGCGGGTCAAAATCGTCATGGATTTGAAGACGCCAGATTCCGGCGAATCGAGCAAAAACTGCTTCGCCAATCTGGCGATACTGAAGCCAACGGACGAAATCAAATTTGTGATTGGTTCACGCCGAGACTTCGATTGGGCGGTAGAAGAGGTGGACGCACATCAGTTGGATCGGCGGTTCATGGTCTGGTGCTCGCC